>NZ_JBHUAD010000192.1:0-7935 GCF_042789955.1 Oerskovia sp. NPDC056781 | reverse complement strand
GCCGGGGCCTCCCGGCGCCCTCATGCCCGCACCTCCGGCGCAGCGGTCACGACGCCGCCGGTCGGCTCCGTGCCCGTCGGGGCGACGGCGGCCCGGCGGGGCGCCAGGACCTGGAGCCCCGCCACGACGAGCGGCACCGAGACGTAGGCGTAGAACCCGGCGAGCAGGATCATGGACCAGTACCTGTCGACCCCGTACGACGCGACGCCGCGGGAGATCCCCACGGCCCACGCGACCGTCCCGGCGGCGAGGGTAGCCACCATGACGCGCGCGATGGTCCGCGCGAGGGCGCTCGACGACCCCTTGCCGCCCGTCGGGACCCACCCCGCATGGTGGCCGACCACCGCGTGCCCCAGCACGACGAGGTGGCTGAAGCTCTGGGCGAGCTGGACCCGCAGGACCTCGGGGCGCCACCGTGTGCGATGGACGACCGGGTACAGGACGAGGAGCACCCACAGGCTCGGCAGGAACACGAGGAGGCTCGTCGGGCTGACCTGTTCGGGGTACCAGAAGCACATGACGACGGACGGGACGTACAGGTTGAGGGCGAACAGTGCCGTCTCGGAGTAGTAGACGAACCCTGCCCACACCGCGAGACGCTGGCGCCGGTCGAGGCCCGCCCTGGCCTTCGGACCGTCCGCGACGAGCGCGACCGAGCCGTTGGCCCAGCGGTACTGCTGGGTCAGGAACGGTCCGAGCTCGTCGGGGCACAGCCCGCGCGCCAGCCGCACCGGGACGAAGCGCGTGACGAAGCCGGTACGCAGCAGCCCGATCCCGGTGTACATGTCCTCGCTGTGGTCGATCTCGGGGAACCCTCCGATCGTGTCGAGCGCCGACCGCCGGTACAGGGCGTTGGTACCGCAGCAGACGGTGGCCCCGTACCGGTCGCGCGACGGCTGGACCCAGCGGTAGAAGATCTCCTGCGTCGCCCCGGCCGTGCGCTGCAGCCAGCCCATGCGCTCGTCGGTGTCGAAGTCCTGCGGGCTCTGGACGATGCCGACGGTCGGGTCGTCCAGGTAGGGCACGAGGTGGTGCAGGAAGTCCGGCCGGGGGCAGAAGTCGGCGTCGAAGATCGCGATCACGTCCCCCTCGGTCACCGCATAGGCCGACCGCAGGTTCCCGGCCTTCTTGAGGTGCCCCCGGTCGGGGCGCACCCGGTAGCGGAACCCGTGCCGCTCGGCGAGGTCCGCGACGTGCGGGTCGGCGCCGTCGTCGAGCACCCAGACCTCGACCACGCCTGGCCAGTCGAGCCGGGCGACGTGGCGGAAGGTGTTGTCGAGCACCTCGACGTCCTCCCCGCACACAGGCAGGTACACGTCGACGGCGGGGTGCGCCTCGGGCGTCCAGGAGGTGATCGTCCGCTCGTGCGAGGCGCGCGTGACGCGTCCCTTCGCGGTGCCGGTCAGGAGCCACAGCGTGATGCTCACGACGGTCAGCGCGACGGTGAGGTAGAGCCACCACAGCCACGGCGAGCGCGTGGCGAACACGCAGACCGCGACGAGGATCGGCAGGGTCGCCGCGACACCGACCGGCTGGACCCAGCGCTGGGCCCGGGCGAGGTCCTGGTAGACGTCCTCGTCGGCGGGGGGCGAGGGCAGCAGGCGGTGGGCACCCGTCGGTGGGCGCGTCGGCGGTGCGGGGAGGTGGTCGGGTTCCGGGGAGGGCGGCGCACCCCCGTGGAGCGGCCGACCCGACCGGTCGTGGGTGGCCGGTGGTCGACCAGCTTGGTGCGGGGTGGGTCTCGTGCCGTGCAGCAGTGTCACAGGTGTTCTCCGCTTCGATACCAAGTGACGCCCGAGGGCGTGGATGGCTCGCCGCGGCGACGCTGACTCGGCGGCAACCGGTCCGGGAGACCGATATGGGAGGAACGCTAACGATCTCTGATCGGGCGTTCTTCACAAAACAACCAAAACCATCACAGCGTCTCATCCCATAAGACGGATTGGGGTCGTTTGTCAGGTTGCTGCAGCGCTCTGCACCCGTTGCACGTGCGCTCAGAGCTCGACGACGGTCTCCGACTCTCTCGTCGACGACCACCTCTCACTCGGCGTGGGAGGCGGCTACGGGTTCGTGAACCTCCGACACGCGACGCCCGGCCGTCCGACGGGCCACAGCACCGTCGGAGGCCCGGCGTCGAGACACGACCGCGCCCATGACCGCACCCACGACGAGCAGCGCAGCCGCCGCGTACATCTCGGCCGCGTAGACGGGACCCTCACCGTCACGCATCACGGCGACCGCGACCCCGACCGCGCTCATCGCGGCGACCCCGACCGCCCCGCCGATCTCGGAGGCCGAGTTCAGGAGCGAACCGGCGACACCAGCCTCCTCCTCGCCGATCCCGCTCATGGCGAGCTGGGTGCCCGAGACGAAAGCCGGTCCGATCGTGGCGCTCACGAAGAGCAACGACGGAAGGGTGAGCACTGCGTACGGGGCTCCGCCCGCCGAGGCGAGCGGGACGATCCCCACAGCTGAGGCAAGCAGCCCCACGACGGCTGCTCGTCGCGCTCCGAACCGGGCGATGAGCCTGGGAGCGAGCTGGGTCGAGAACACCATCCCGACGGGGTACGGAAGCACCGCTAGCGCGGCCTCCATCGGCGTCATCCCGCCCTCCTGCTGCATCTGCTGACTGAGCACGACGAAGACTCCGGTGAGCCCGAGCGCACCGGTTCCCACGGTGAGGAGGCCGAGCAGGCGATCACGCGAGGCGAGAACACCGCGCGGGACGAGCGGGTGCTCCGTGCGGCGCTCAGCGAGGAGGAAGCCCCCCGCGCTCGCGGCGGCGACCGCAAACGACGCCACGATGCTCCACGCGCTTGCCCCGGTCCCCGCGCGAGTGATCGTGACGAGCAGTGCGCCTACGGCGACGACGACGAGCAGAGCGGCCCACGGGCGAATCGGGCCTGTCGAGCGCCGACGTGCCGTGGAGGAAGCGGGAAGAGCGAGGTACGCCCCGCCGATCGCGACGACGGCGATCGGAGCGGACGCGAACATGGCCCAACGCCACGACCAGGCGTCGGTGAGCAGCCCGCCGAGGAGCAGGCCGGCCCCGCCTCCTGCCCCGGTGACTGCGCCGTAGACGCCGAACGCCTTCGCACGCGACACGGGATCGACGAAGGCCGTCGACAGCAAGGCGACCGCGGACGGAGAGACGAAGGCCGCGGCGGCACCCTGCGCCGCCCGCCAGAGGAGGTAGGCCGAGCCGGAGGTGGCGAGCCCGGAACCGATCGCAGCGAGAGCTGTCACGGCCAGCCCGGCCACGAAGACATGGCGGTGACCGAGCGCGTCACCGACGCGTCCTCCCAGGAGCAGGAGCGCTCCGAAGGCGAGGAGATAGACGGTGACGACCCAGGACTGGTCGGAGGGACCGATACCGAGGTCGGAGACGAGACTGGGGAGCGCGACATTGATGATCGCGTTGTTCATGATGACGAGGAACTGGGCGGAGCCGATGACGGCGACCGGCGCCCAGAACCTCGAAGCGGGCGCGGCGGAGCCTGCGCCGGTACGAGCGGACATGGGTGTAGGGACCTTCACGAGACGTGCGAGCGGCACTCCGACGGCGTGGTCAGCCGGGTGCGGCTACAGGGTGAACGGGGAGCTCGTGCTCGCGCGGGCGAGCCGGTTCACGCTCTCGTGATCCAGACGAGGCCGCGTGGTCTGCGGTCGCGGCAGCGCGCACCCAGTCCCAAGCCCCAGTCCATACCGGGAAGGCTATCAGTCCGATTCTGGTCGTTCCTGCTCGTCAGACCGCCGCGTCAGGGCTTCCTGACACGCTCCGCCCCGGACCACCTGGCACCGAACCCGCGAGGACTGCGCGCCCCACCGCCGGCCGGCCCGGTCGGGGCGACAGGACCAGAACCTCCCGCTCCCCAGGCGCGGACGCCGGCCCCAGGGACGACGAAGGCCCCCGGTCCTGCGCACGGGCAGGACCGGGGGCTTCGCGCTCGTCGGGGTGACAGGATTTGAACCTGCGACCTTCCGCTCCCAAAGCGGACGCGCTACCAACCTGCGCCACACCCCGAACGTGCCGTCCAGCGCCTGGAAGGTCCCTGAGGACCACCGAGGGCGACGGGCACTCGGCAAGTGTACGGGGTCGACGTGGTAGAAATGCGCCACTGTTCCGACGTCGACGGGTCCACCGATGAGCTCCGCCACACCGCCCCGTGCCGACCTCGCCGGACCCGGCGCCGCACCGGGGATCACACCTGTGGCCGTACCCGAGGTTCGCGTGCCCGCGCCCAGCACGACGTCGGGATATCTCGTCTTCGGCACCGGGCGCCTCGACGAGTCGTACGCGCGGGGCGGCGTCGTCCACCTCGTCGAGCACCTCGTCATGCGCCGCCTCGGGCCGCTGGACATCGAGGCCAACGCGACCACCGCACCGCACCACCTGTCGTTCGAGGCGCACGGCGCACCGGCCCTGGTCAGGGAGTTCCTGGAACGCGTCGTCACCGCGATCGCGGGGCTCGGCACGCTCACGGACGAGGAGGTCCTCGCCGAGAAGCGGGTGATCGACCACGAGATGAGGTCGTGGAGCCCGTACCCGTCCCTGTACGCGATCCGCGAGCGGCTCGGCGTGCGCGGTGAGGCCTTGGGCGCGGTCGATCCGCCCGGCCGCTGCTTCCTCACCACGGCCGAGGTGGTCGACCACGCACGACGCCACCTCGTGCGCGAGAACGCGGTGCTCGTGGTCGTCGGGGACACCACCCCCGAGGACATCGACCTCGGAGCCCTCCCCGCGGCCACGACGACACTCCCCGACAGGGGCGCGCTCACCCTGCTGCCTCTCGTGACCCCTGGCTTCGTGCGCCGGCCCGGCGCACCGGTCAGCATCTCGGTGCTCGGATCGCGTGCCGACCCGCGCCACACGGTCGCGGTCAACGTCCTCGACGTCCTGCTGCACGAACGCGTGCGCACCGAGGAACAGCTCGCCTACCTGGCCGAGGTGGACACGCAGGACCTCGGCCACGACCTGAGCCAGGTCACCTTCGTGTGCGACGCCGTCGAGGACGGGGCGGCGGTCGCCGCCCTCACGGTCGTCCGCCTCCTGCGCAGGATCGCGGCCGAAGGCGTGCCCGACGGCATCCTCGAGCGAGGACGACACCGGGCGCTCGCGCTGCTCGACCACCCCGGCTGGATCGCGGCGCGCGCGCACGAGGACGCCGCGCGCACGCTCCTGGGACGCCTCGTGGTCCCGCTCGACCAGGAGCGCGCCCAGGTGCTCGCGACCTCGGGCGAGGACGTGCGGTCCTGGCTCGCCGACACCCTCCCGAGCCTGCTCGCCGTCCTCCCCGACGAGAGCGACCCGAGGCTCGAGGCCGAGCTGCGCTCGATGGGCCTCGTCCTGGCAGACCCGCCACCACCGCCGACGACGGGACGGTCCTTCCGTCCGAAGCCGTTCCGCGGGACCCCGTCCAGGGTCCGGCTCGTGCTCGGCGAGCACGCGATCGGCGTCGTCGGACCGGACCTGAGCGTCGCGGTGCCCGACCAGGACCTGGTGGGTGTCGAGGACACCGCCGAAGGGTTCCTGGTCGTCGGGGTCGACGGGACGACGATCCCCGTCGCGGTCGGCGACTGGTGGGGCGCGAGCGCGCCGCTCGCGGCCTACCTCGCGCGCGTACCGGCCGGTCTGCGCATCCCCGACGCGGCGACCTGCCCCTGCCCGCGGCCGGATCGGTGACACGAGGAGGGCCGGAACTTTGCTAAGGTAGCGCCGCAGACCTCGCCACCACGGCGGGCGTTCCTCTGCGCGGATGTAGCTCAATGGTAGAGCCTCAGTCTTCCAAACTGATCACGCGGGTTCGATTCCCGTCATCCGCTCCAGCGCGACACGACGGCGGCTCCGAGATGCTCGGGGCCGCCGTCGTCGTTCTCCCTCGCCGCCCTGGCGAGCAGCAGGCGCCCCCGACAGGCGAGCCCCGCCCGCCCCGCGACCGGAAGAAATGTCGGCCTCGCGGCGTTGGGTCGACATGCCCCCCTCCACGTCAGCGCAGCACGACAGGGATGAGACAGCATTGCAGCGCGGTCCGGGGGCCGATAGCCTCGGGCCAGACACCAGGACTTCGCAGGGCACCGCGCCGGTACGGCGCCGGACGGCACCTGCGAGAGACGGCACAGGACGAGGAGGGCGACCATGACCACGCGTCACGCCGACTCCTCCCGCGCGGTGAGCACCCCCGCGCGCGCCCTGTCCTGTTGTCCGTGTCGCCCCTGTCGCTAGAGCGCCCCCTCCCCCACGGTCGGCGCTCCCCCCGACGACAGGCCCTCGTGGCGCGTCCTGCCCGGCGCAGCTCCGTGCCACCCCCGCACAGCTCCCGCTGATCCCCCCTCGGTCCCGGCTCTCCCGCCGCAGGCCACCAACGATGAAGAGGAAGTCATGGCACGCATCTACGACGACGTCACGAAGCTCGTCGGCAACACGCCCCTCGTCCGCCTGAACAAGCTCACCGAGGGCCTCGGCGCCACGGTCGTGGGCAAGCTCGAGTTCTACAACCCGGCCAACTCGGTCAAGGACCGCATCGGTGTCGCGATCATCGACGCGGCGGAGGCCTCGGGCGAGCTCAAGCCGGGCGGCACGATCGTCGAGGCGACGTCCGGCAACACCGGCATCGCCCTGGCCATGGTGGGCGCTGCCCGCGGCTACGACGTCGTCCTGACGATGCCCGAGACCATGTCGAAGGAGCGCCGCGCCCTGCTGCGCGCGTTCGGCGCCGAGCTCATCCTCACGCCGGGTTCCGAGGGCATGAAGGGAGCCGTCAACAAGGCCGACGAGATCGTGGCCGAGCGCGAGGGCGCCATCCTGGCCCGCCAGTTCGCCAACGAGGCGAACCCGGCGATCCACCGCGCCACGACGGCCGAGGAGATCTGGGCCGACACGGACGGCGAGGTCGACATCGTCGTCGCCGGCATCGGCACGGGCGGCACCATCACGGGCGTCGGCCAGGTCCTCAAGGAGCGCAAGCCGGGCGTGCAGATCGTCGCGGTCGAGCCCGAGGAGTCCGCGATCCTCAACGGCGGCGCCCCCGGCCCGCACAAGATCCAGGGCATCGGCGCGAACTTCGTGCCGGAGATCCTCGACACGACCGTGTACGACGAGGTCATCGACATCAACGCCGAGACCGCCGTCGAGTACGCACGTCGTGCCGCCAAGGAGGAGGGCCTGCTCGTGGGCATCTCGTCCGGTGCCGCGATCGCCGCGGCGCTGCGCCTCGCGGAGCGCCCCGAGAACGCCGGCAAGCTCATCGTCGTGATCATCCCGTCGTTCGGCGAGCGCTACCTGACCTCCGTGCTGTACGCCGACCTGCTGGACTGATGAGACCTCCCAGTCCACTGCGACGCTTCCTGAGAGTTCTCAGGGAGGACCTCGAGGCCGCCCGCCACCGCGATCCTGCGGCGCGGAGCGGCCTCGAGGTCGCGCTCGTCTACCCCGGTCTGCACGCGGTCTGGACCTATCGGCTCACGCACCGCATGTGGCGCGAGCCGGCCCTGCGTTTGCCCGCACGCGTGATCGCACAGATCGCCCGGGCCGCCACGGGCGTGGAGATCCACCCGGGGGCGAAGATCGGGCGGCGCCTCTTCATCGACCACGGCATGGGCGTGGTCATCGGGGAGACGGCCGTCGTGGGAGACGACGTGCTGCTCTTCCACGGGTCCACCCTGGGTGGCCGGTCCATGAAGCGCGGCAAGCGGCACCCGACGTTGGGTGACCGGGTCGTCGTGGGCGCCGGGGCCAAGATCCTCGGACCGGTCTGGGTCGGTGACGACGTCCAGGTCGGGGCGAACGCCGTGGTGGTCAAGGACGTGCCGGCCGGGTCGGTCGCCGTGGGGGTGCCCGCGCGCAACCGCGTCCCCCAGCCGGCCGTGCCGCCGGCGGTCGACCCGGTCGAGGACCCGTCGTTGCTCATCGAGTACGTGATCTGAGCCACTGAGGGC
>NZ_JBHUAD010000191.1:0-8011 GCF_042789955.1 Oerskovia sp. NPDC056781 | reverse complement strand
CACGGACCCGGCCCCGCCCACCGGTCGTGGTTCAGGAGCCCCCGGGCTCCGCCGCCAGGGCGTCGAGGGGCGGTGCCACGGGCTCCGCGAGGCGCGCGATGAGCTCGACCAGGAGACGCTCGCTCACGGGGGCGGGCAGCGCCTCGACCAGGGAGAGCAGCGGTGCCATGGGCCCCGTGCCCGGCTCGGGGGCGTCACCGCCCCGCGGGTCGGAGCCACCGAGCACGGCGGCCTGCACGAGGTCCCACGCCGCGCGCGCGTCGAGAGCCCCCAGGGCCGAGAGCACCTCGGGCGCCGGGACCCCTGGGGCGAGCGTCGCGACCAGGGCGCCCAGGACCTCCTGCGGGTCGGGGCGTGGCACACCACGCACGGCCTGCGCGGCGGCGACCAGCGCGGCACCCAGCTCGTCGACCACGCCCGCCGTCACGGGGGTCACCGTGAGGTGCGTCGTGTGCGGCAGGCGCGAGCCGTCGGGCTGGGTGTAGCCGGGCTGCGGCTGGAGGACGAACCCGCTCGCCCGGACCGCGTCCGACCACACGTGCGGGTCGACCCGCCGGTCCGTGGGCACCGACTCGTCGGTCGCGACCGCCACGAGGGGCCCGACAGGGTCTCCGACGACGCGCAGGCCCTCGATCGCGTCGAGCACCTCGCGCAGCGTGACCGTCGCGACCGCGCACCGTGCCGTCACCGCCCTGTAGCCCGGCATGCCGAGCGCCTGCGTCACGGCCCAGGCCGCGGCGAGCGGCCCCGCCGACTTCGAGCCCATGATCGTCGAGTTCACGACCGGGTAGCCCGGCCAGCGCGTCGTCGCGAACAGCTGGTGGCGCTGCCGGTCGCGATCGCGCGTGAGCAGGACCGAGGCGCCCTTGGGGGCGTAGCCGTACTTGTGGACGTCGGCCGAGATCGAGGTGACCCCCGGCACGCGGAAGTCGAAGCGCTGGACGTGTGCGACGTCGTCGGGCCAGAAGGGCAGCACCCACCCGCCCACGCACGCGTCCACGTGGACCGGGACACCCAGGGCGCTCGCGGACGCCGCGACCTCCTCGACCGGGTCCACGACCCCGTGCGGGTACGACGGTGCGGAGACGACGACGAGCGCGACGTCGTTCCCGTCACTCACGGCCGCGGCCATGGCGGTCGGGACGGCGCGGCACGACGTGGGGTCCACGGGGACCAGCACGAGGTCGAGCCCCAGGTAGCCCGCGGCCTTGTGGAACGCGGCGTGCACCGTGCTCGGCGCCACGACCTTGGGCGCGAAGCCGAGCGTCGCGAGCGTGTGCGGCGTGCCGTCGGCCCGCGGAGGCTGCACCGCGAGAAACGCGTCGCGGGCGGTCTTGACGGCGAGCAGGCAGCTCTCGGTCCCGCCGGACGTCACGGTCCCGACGACGCCGCTCGCGTCCTGCGCGCCCGTCCCGTGGAGCATGTCGCGCGCGAAGGCCACGAGCTCGCGCTCCATGACGGCGACCGACGAGAACGTCGTGGGGTCCAGCGCGTTGAGCGGCTGGACCGCGCGGATCGCGTCGCCGGCGAGGGCATCGAGGTCGGCAAGGTCCGGGTCGTAGACGTACGAGAGCACGCGGCCCCCGTGCGTCGGCGCATCGGCCGCACGCAGCGTTGCGAGGCGGTCGAGGATGCCCTCGGTCCGCAGGACGGGCGGGGCGGGCAGGGGGGTGTCGTCAAGGGCGCTCATGCGCGGCGGACTCCTCGGTGGGCACGTCGATGTCGCCCCTGCGCAGTCGATAGCGTACGAGGGCGAGGAGGCTCAGCGCGACCAGCACCGCCGGGACGAGCGAGAACGAGAGCGCGATGCCGTCGACCGCGGCCGCGGACTGCTCGGGCGTGAAGCCCGCGCTCGACGACCGGTAGCCCGTGACCCACTGCACGAGGCTCAGCAGCCCGGCGCCGAACGCCATGCCCGTCGTCTCGCCCGCGGTCCACACGCCGCTGAACGCCCCGCCACGGTCTGACGGGCCCGGACCCGTGACGGGTTCCGTGCGGGCGTCGTGCGCGATCACGTCGGGCAGCATCGCGAGCGGGAGCGCCTGCATGCCCGCGTACCCGACGCCCGCGAGCGCGGTCGGTAGGTACACCCAGGCGCCCGGAGCCCACGCGAGCGGCACCATGCACAGCGTCGCGACCGCGAACAGCGAGCTCGCGAGGACGAAGCTGCGCTCCTTGCCGACCCGACGCGCGAGCCGGTTCCAGAGCGGCATGACCAGCAGCGCGGGCGCGATGAGCGCTGCGAACAGCAGGCTCACCGCGAGGGTCGACTCGAGGACGTAGGTCGCGACGTAGTTCGCGGCCGCGAGCATGAGACCCGTCGCGAGGGCCTGGAGGAAGAACGCCGTGAGCAGGACCCGGAAGGGCTGGCTGCGGCGCAGCGTTGCGACGGCCTCCGAGACCGCGAGGCGGAACGCGCCCGCGGCCGACGTGGCCGCCTGCGGTGCCGCGGCGTGCGCACCCGGGGGGAGCGAGGCCGTCGGGCCGGCGGCGCGCTCTGCGCGCGGGGCCACCCGGGACGCGACGAACATGCCGGCCCCGATGACCAGTCCCGCGACGACGCCCAGCGTGAGGTAGCCCGACAGCGAGCTCGTCTCGCCACGCAGCACCGGGCCGCCCGCGCCGAACAGCAGGATCGCGAACGCGAGGGTCGCGACCCGCCAGCTGATGAGGCGCGTGCGCTCGTCGTACGTTGGCGCGATCTCCGCGGGCAGCGCGATGTACGGCACCTGGAACAGCGAGAACGCCGTGGCCGCGAGCAGGAAGGCCACGAGCACCCAGATCGAGGCCGCGGCCGTCGAGGCTCCGCCGGGGACCGCGAACGTCAGCGCGAAGAAGACGGGGATCGTGCACGCGCCGATCGTCATGAAGCGCCGCCGCGAGCCCGTGCGAGCCAGGTCGCGGTCGCTGCCGTACCCGATGAACGGGTCGATCACGACGTCCCAGACCTTGGCGCCCGTGACGACCAGGCCCGCGACCGCGGCCGGCACGGCGAGCGCGTCCGTCAGGTAGTACAGGAGCATGAGGCCGGGCAGCGTGCCGAAGCCGCCCGTGCCGACCGAACCGATGGCGTATCCCGCGATCGTGCGCGGCCTGAGGCGTTCCACGCGCCACAGCCTAGACGTGACCTGGGTCACCGTGGTGGAGGTCGGGGTTCCCGGGCCCCGGCAGGCGACAGGGAGGAACCCGGCGTATGTTCGCCCGCGGGCCGGGAATACCTCCCGGGGACCCGTTGCTGCACCTGGTGAACCCCTCAGGAAGGACCTTCATGGCAACCCAGGAACTCACCGGCGCCACGTTCGAGCAGACCATCAAGGACAACGACATCGTCCTGGTGGACTTCTGGGCGTCGTGGTGCGGCCCGTGCCGCCAGTTCGCCCCGGTGTTCGAGGCGTCCTCGGAGACTCACCCCGACGTCGTGCACGGCAAGATCGACACCGAGGCCGAGCAGGCGCTCGCTGCCGCCGCGAACATCACCTCGATCCCGACGCTCATGGCGTTCCGCGAAGGCGTCCTCGTCTTCTCGCAGCCCGGCGCGCTCCCTGCACCCGCTCTCGAGCAGGTCGTCGAGGCGGTCAAGGGGCTCGACATGGACGACGTCCGTGCGCAGATCGCCCAGGCCTCGGCCGCGGAGTCGAACGGCCAGGCGAACGCCTGACGCGTCGACCGCTCGGCACCACCGAAGGACCCCGGCCTCGGCCGGGGTCCTTCGTCGTGCCGGGCGTGGGTCGTCAGGCGGCCGGTCGTGCGGCCGGCTCGTGCTCGGCGCCGCCTCGCGTGTCTGCCGGTCGCGCGTCCGCTGCTCGCGCGGCGTCCCGGCGGGCCGCGCGCTCGCGCGCCCGGTCCGAGGGCTCGGGGAGGCTCGCGAACCGCCGCTCGAGCGCGGTCAGCCATCGTGCGCGCCGGGCGGGGGAGACCTCGGCGACGCGGGGGTGGTTGACCCACCGGACGCGTGGCACGCCGAGCTGGCCGAAGACCCCGCGGGCCACGACGCGGTGCACGGGGGCTCCGAACCACAGGCGGTAGAGCGGCCCGGGGGTCGTCATGGTCGTCACGAGCGTGACGCCCGAGAGACCGAGCAGCCCCTGGAGCGTCCCGACGCGGCTCTCGGTGTACGCGAAGCCGGGGACCAGGACCTTGTCGAAGAAGCCCTTGAGGCGTGCGGGCATGACCTCCCACCAGACGGGGTGGACCAGGACGAGGTGGTCGGCGGCGGCCAGGCGTTCCTGGTACTCGGCGGCACGGGGGTCGACGGTCCGTCCTTCGCGCCACGCGCCAAGGTCCGTGCGTCGGACCACGGGGTCGAAGTCGTCGAGGTCGAGGTCGATCACGTCGACGTCGTGCCCGGCGCTCGTCGCACCGCGTATCGCCGCGGCGGCGAGCGCCCGGCTGTAGCTGCCCTCGTAGGGGTGGTCGATCACGATCAGGACGCGCACCGGGGTCTCCTTAACGTTGTTCAATCTAACAACGTTAGAGTTGCTGAACATCGTTAAGGTGTCAAGGTGAGGGCGTGCGGCCGACTCGTGGCCGCCGACGAGCCGAGGAGGACGGGCGATGGCCGAGCGGCTGGACCGGGAGCGTGTCGTGCGCGCGGCGCTCGCGCTGCTCGACGAGGTCGGTCTCGACGGGCTGACCCTGCGCAGGCTCGCCCAGGACCTCGGCGTCAAGGCGCCCGCGCTCTACTGGCACTTCGCGAGCAAGGCCGACCTGCTCCACGAGATGGCCGCCACCATGCTGCGCGACCTCGTCGACGGGGAGGCCTGGGACGAGGCGACCCTCGCCGGGTCGCCCTGGCAGGACTGCGTGCGCGACTCCGCGACGAACCTGCGCCGCATGCTGCTCGCGCACCGCGACGGCGCGCGCGTCTTCAGCGGCACCCTCGTCACGGACGAGGCGCTGCGCGACGCGGTCGAGGTCCCGCTGGGCATCCTCACGTCCGCGGGCTTCGCGCCCGACGACGCCGCGCGTGCCTGGGGGACCGTGCTCAGCTTCGTCCTGGGTTTCGTCGTCGAGGAGCAGGCGGTCGGTGGGGCGGGCGCCGACGGCGCCCGCGGCTTCGACGAGCGGTTCGGGTTCGGCGCCGACGTGATCGTCGCGGGGCTCGCGGCACGGCTGCGCTGACGTCGAGCTGCGCTGGCGGTACTGGCGGCACGGCCGGTGCGCGGCTCGGCGACCGTGCACTGGCGCGCCGACGCCCCGCGGGGGATCGTGGAGGGGTGCGCGGACGCGACGAGGCGTCCGCCCTGGACGGCGGAGGACGTCATGAGCGGCTCGGTAGCGCGCATCACCCAGATCAGTGCACGGTCCGACGTGAGCTTCGACGACGCGGTGAAGACCGGGATCGAGCGGGCGAGCGAGACGCTGCGCAACCTCACGGGCGCGTGGGTCAAGGAGCAGAAGGTCGAGGTCAGGGACGGGAAGATCGTCGCCTGGCAGGTGGCGCTCGAGGTCACCTTCGTCCTCGACTGACGGAGGTCCGGGCGGGCGCGTCGGCTTGACCCGTGGAGGGGAGGGTCGCTATTTGACCCTGCCTCCGGGATTCCCGTACCCTTGAACGTCGGTGCGCTCGGTGCGCACTGGTCCCGTGTGCCCATGGTCCGGTCGCACTCGCACGCCACGGTGTGTTGAGTCCTGCCAAGACGACCAGACATGGCGAGCACGCCAAGACTAGAAGAGATGAGCAACAACGTGGTGTACGCGATCGTCAAGGCCGGTGGCCGCCAGGAGAAGGTGTCCGTCGGCGATATCGTCGTCGTCGACCGTCTGTCGGCTGGTGCCGGACAGTCCGTCGAGCTTCCTGCGATCCTGCTGGTGGACGGGGAGAAGGTGACCCACGACGCTGCGGCGCTCGCGAAGGTCAAGGTCACTGCTGAGGTCGTCCGGGACGAAAAGGGCCCGAAGATCACGATCCTCAAGTACAAGAACAAGACCGGCTACCGCAAGCGCCAGGGTCACCGTCAGCAGCTGACCCGCCTCAAGGTCACCGGCATCAAGTGACTTCCCTCGGTGGCTCGTGAGGGCCGCCGCAGGTGATCCCACCCCCTCTTCTTCCAGCACGAAAGCAGGTTCGACATGGCACACAAGAAGGGCGCGAGCTCCTCGCGCAACGGTCGTGACTCCAACGCCCAGCGCCTCGGCGTGAAGCGCTTCGGTGGCCAGGTCGTCAGCGCCGGCGAGATCATCGTCCGCCAGCGCGGCACCCACTTCCACCCGGGCAACAACGTCGGTCGCGGTGGCGACGACACGCTGTTCGCCCTGACCGCCGGCGCGGTCCAGTTCGGTACGCGCCGCGGGCGCAAGGTCGTCGACATCGTCTCGGCCGAGGCCTGATCCACGACGCAGCACGCTTGACAGGAGGGGCGCACCGACGCGGTGCGCCCCTCCTGGTGTTCTTCCCCCCTGCTTGAGAGGACCATTTCCATGGCCACGTTCGTCGACCGCGTCGTCCTGCACGCCTCCGGCGGTGACGGCGGCAACGGTTGCGCCTCCATCCGCCGGGAGAAGTTCAAGCCGCTCGCCGGCCCTGACGGCGGCAACGGGGGTGATGGTGGGACCGTGCGGATCGTCGTCGACTCCCAGACCACGACGCTCCTCGAGTTCCACCACTCGCCGCACCGCCACGCGACCTCCGGCACCCAGGGCATGGGCGACCACCGCGCGGGCGCCAACGGCGGGGACCTGATCCTGCGCGTGCCCGACGGCACCGTGATCAAGGACACCGACGGCAACGTCCTGGCCGACCTCGTCGGCGAGGGCGCCGAGTACGTCGCGGCCGCAGGTGGTCGTGGTGGCCTCGGCAACGCCGCTCTCGCCTCCCAGCGCCGCAAGGCACCGGGCTTCGCGCTGCTCGGCGAGCCCGGCGAGGAGGCCGACTTCGTCCTCGAGGTCAAGTCGATCGCCGACGTCGCGCTCGTCGGTTTCCCGAGCGCAGGCAAGTCCTCGCTCGTCGCTGCGATCTCCGCGGCCCGGCCCAAGATCGCCGACTACCCGTTCACGACCCTGGTCCCCAACCTGGGCGTGGTCCAGGCGGGCGACTCGCGCTACACGGTCGCCGACGTCCCCGGCCTCATCCCCGGCGCGAGCCAGGGCAAGGGGCTCGGCCTCGAGTTCCTGCGCCACATCGAGCGCACCGCCGTGATCGTGCACGTGCTCGACTGCGCGACGCTCGAGCCCGGTCGGGACCCGATCTCCGACCTCGAGGCGCTCGAGGCCGAGCTCGACGCCTACGCGGGCGACCTCGACATCGAAGGGGCCCGCCTCCCGCTCAACGAGCGCCCGCGTCTCGTGGTGCTCAACAAGATCGACGTCCCCGAGGCCCGCGAGCTCGCCGAGCTCGTGCGCCCCGACCTCGAGGCCCGCGGCCTGCGCGTCTTCGAGATCTCGACCGCGAGCCACGAGGGCCTGCGCCCCCTGACGTTCGCGCTCGCCGAGCTCGTCGACCAGGCGCGCCGTGACGCCCCGGCTCCCGCGCCGGCGCGCACGATCCTGCGCCCCAAGGCCGTCGACGACGCGGGCTTCACCGTGACCCGCAAGGGTGGCGCCGAGACCGGCTTCTACTACGAGGTCCGCGGCTCCAAGCCCGAGCGCTGGGTCCGCCAGACCGACTTCTCGAACGACGAGGCCGTGGGCTACCTCGCGGACCGTCTCGCACGCCTCGGCGTCGAGGAGAAGCTCTTCAAGGCCGGCGCCGTCGCGGGCGACGAGGTGCGCATCGGCTCGGACAAGAACGCCGTCGTGTTCGACTGGGAGCCCACGCTCATCACGGGCTCCGAGCTCCTCGGCGGCCCGCGCGGCTCCGACCTGCGGCTCGAGGACACCTCGCGCCCCACGCGGTCGGACAAGCGTCGCGAGTACACCGAGCGCATGGACGCCAAGGCCGAGGCCCGCGCCGAGCTGTGGACCGAGCGCGAGTCCGGGCACTGGACGGACCCCGACCAGGACTGACCCCGCACGGTCGACGTGCCCGTCGACCGTGCACGTCCGCCCGCAGGGCGGGTACGGCCCTTCGGGT
>NZ_JBHUAD010000190.1:0-8031 GCF_042789955.1 Oerskovia sp. NPDC056781 | reverse complement strand
GTCCGGCAGTCCCCGCCAGGGGGCGCTCAACGACGAGACGGCGAGAGGCCACGATCCACATGACCACCCGACACGACCCGGCGCAGACCGCGCCAACGGCCCGACGGAGGGCCCCCCGCGGGGCGATAGCCACCCTCGGAGGAGCGCTGAGCATCGCTCTGCTCGCCCCGATGGGCCTGGCGGGCCCGGCAGCGGCCCTGACCCCGCCCCCCGCACGCCCGACGACGGCGCTCGCCCCGGCCACGGCGCTCGCGGCCGGGGTGCCCGTCCCCACGGCCGACGGCCTGAAGCTCTGGTACAAGCTCGACGAGCTGAGCGGCACCGTCGCCCACGACGCCTCGGGCTCGGGCCGTGACGGCACGCTCGTCGGCGGCGGAGACTGGACCGACGGGCAAGGGCTGACGTTCGGCGGCTCGAGCTACGTGGACCTGCCCGACGACCTCCTCGCGGGGTACTCGGCCGTGACGGTCAGCGCCGACGTGTGGGTCGACACGACCCTGAGCGGCAACTACTTCTTCTACAACCTGGGCAACACCGCGGTCGGCTCGCCCCAGAGCGGCAACGGCTACCTGTTCTCCTCGGGCAACGCGACCTACCGCGCGTCGGTCTCGAACGCCGCCTGGGGTGCCGAGCAGAACACGGCCAAGTCGCCTTCGGCGGCCCTCGCGCGCGGTGTCTGGAAGACCGTGACATACACGCAGGGTGCCGGCACCGGCCGCCTCTACGAGGACGGCGCGCAGGTCGGGGTCAACACGGCCGTCACCCACACGCCGGGCTCGATCGGCAACGGGAGGACGACCGCCAACTACCTCGGCAGGTCCGCCTACGCGGCCGACAACCTCTTCAAGGGGCGCATCAAGGACTTCCGGCTCTACGACCGTGCGCTCACGGCCGCCGAGGTCGCCGACCTCAGCACCGCGAGCGCCGCGGCGTCGCTCTCCGCCGACGCAGGCGCCCTGTCCCTCGGGGACACGAGCGCCGTGGCCAAGAACCTCACGCTGCCCGCGAAGGGCACGGGCGGCTCGACCGTCACCTGGGCGACGTCGGACGCGAGCGTCGTGACGTCGTCGGGCGTCATCACCCAGCCCGTCGGCCAGGCGCACACCGCGACCCTGACCGCGACGCTCTCGCTGCGCGGCCAGAGCGCGACCACGACGTTCGACGTCACCGTGGTGCCCGGCACGGGCGACCAGGGCGTCGTGGACGCCGCTGCCGCCGCGCTCGAGGTCAAGAACCTCGACGACGTGCGCGGCAACCTCACGCTGCCGGCCACGGGAGCAGAGGGCACCACGGTCACGTGGGCCACCACGGCACCCACGGTCGTCACGCCGTCGGGCGAGGTCACGCGACCCGCGCACGGCCAGGCCGACCAGACGGTCACGCTGACCGCGACCGTGAGCAAGGGGCAGGCCACGGCCACGCGCGCGTTCGCCGCGACGGTCCCCGCGCTCCCCGAGCAGCAGGACTTCGCGGGCTACCTGTTCTCCTACTTCATCGGTGAGGGCTATGCGACGGGCGAGCAGGTCTACTTCGGCCTGAGCAAGGGCAACGACCCGCTCAGGTACCGGAACCTCAACGACAACCAGCCCGTGCTGACGTCGAGCCTGGGGGAGACGGGCCTGCGCGACCCGTTCGTCATCCGTTCTCCCGAGGGCGACAAGTTCTACCAGATCGCGACCGACCTCAAGATCCACGGCAACGGCAACTGGGACGCGTCCCAGCGCACGGGCTCCAAGTCGATCATGGTGTGGGAGTCGACCGACCTCGTGAACTGGACCGACCAGCGTCTCGTCCAGGTCTCCCCGGAGACCGCGGGCAACACCTGGGCCCCCGAGGCCTACTACGACGCGACGATCGGCGCGTACGTCGTGTTCTGGGCCTCCAAGCTCTACGAGGAGGACGACCCGGGCCACACGGCCAACACGTACAACCGCATGATGTACACCACGACCCGCGACTTCTACACGTTCACCGAGCCGCAGGTGTGGGTCGACCCGGGCTACTCGGTCATCGACTCGACCGTGATCGAGCACGACGGCGAGTTCTACCGCTTCACCAAGGACGAGCGGAACAACACGTCCACGACGCCGTGCTCCAAGTTCGTGCTGGGCGAGAAGGCGAGCGAGCTGCGTTCGCTGAGCTACGACTTCATCACCGACTGCATCGGCAAGGCCAACTCGCTCGGCGGCGGCATCAACCAGGGCGAGGGCCCGACCATCTTCAAGTCGAACACCGAGGAGAAGTGGTACCTGTTCATCGACGAGTTCGGCGGCCGCGGCTACGTGCCCTTCGAGACGACCGACCTGAACGCCGACGAGTGGAAGATGTCGACGGGCTACGAGATGCCCGCGCGCCCGCGCCACGGCACGGTCCTGCCCGTGACGCAGACCGAGTACGACGCGCTGCTCAAGGGCTACCAGCCCGACGCGTTCGTCGAGTCGGCCGAGGGCGTCGCGGCCGTCGTGAGTGTCGGTGACGCACCGGTCCTGCCGGCCACGGTCGCCACGCGCACCGCAGCCGGCACGACCACGCAGACCGCGGTCACATGGGACGCGATCGACCCCGCGAGCTACGCGCAGGCCGGGACCTTCGAGGTCACGGGCTCGCTCGGCGCCGGCGTGAGCGTGCGCGCCAAGGCCGTCGTGACCGTGGTCGAGGGCGACGTCCCCGTCACGGGCCTGACGGTCTCGCCCACCTCGACGCAGGTCACGGTCGGATCGGCACGCTCGCTCACCGCGACCGTGACCCCCGCCAACGCCACGGCCCGCACCATCACCTGGACGAGCGCCGACCCGTCGGTCGCGACCGTCGTCTCCGACGGGCCCTCCGCAGGCACCGTGCGCGGCGTCGCGGCGGGCAGCACGACCGTGACCGCCACGACCGCGGACGGGTCGCGCACCGCGACCGTCACGATCGACGTGACGAAGGAGATCCCGGGTCTGGTGGTCCAGTACCGCCTGGACGAGACGAGCGGCACGCAGGCCGTGAACTCGGCGCCGAGCAGCGCCGTCGGTCCCGCGACCGTCGTGGGCGGGGCCGCCCGCAACGGCACGGACGGCGTGCGTCTCGACGGGGTCGACGACCACGTCAAGCTGCCCAACGACGTGCTCAAGGGCCTGACGGAGATCACCGTCTCGCTCGACGTGCGCATCGACACCGCCCAGTCCACGCCTTACTTCATCTACGGCCTGGGCAACACGAGCGGGTCGAGCGGCAACGGCTACCTCTTCACGACGGGGGACGCGTACCGCACGGCCATCGCCTCGGGGAACTGGACGACCGAGCAGAACACGACCAAGGGCTCGAACCTCGCCCGCGGCGTGTGGAAGCACCTGACGTACACGCAGTCGGGCACCACCGGCACCCTCTACGAGGACGGGATCCAGGTCGCGCGGAACACCAACGTGACCACGACCCCCGGATCGATCGGCAACGGCACCACGGTCGCGAACTACATCGGCCGCTCGCTCTACTCGGGCGACAAGTACCTCAAGGGCGACGTCCGCGACTTCCGCGTCTACGACCACGCCCTGAGCGCCGACGAGGTCAAGGACCTCGGTCAGGACCACTCGGCCGTCACGGGGGCCGAGCTCGCCGAGCTCAAGGTCGCCGCGATCGTCGACGGCGGGTCCAGCACGGTCACGCTCCCGGTGGTGCCCGGCACGGACCGCTCCGCGCTCGCGCCTCGCCTGGTCGTGTCGGACCGTGCGACCGTGACGCCCGCCAACGGCTCGGTGCAGGACCTCACGCAGCCCGTGACCTACACCGTGACGGGCCCCGACGGGGTCGCGCGCACGTGGACCGTCCAGGCCAAGGAGATGCGCAGCCCGGTCCTGCCGGGCCTGTACGCGGACCCGAACATCGCGGTCTTCGACGGGGTCTACTACATCTACGCGACCACGGACGGCACCCCCGGCTGGGGCGGCAAGGACTTCTACGTGTGGAAGTCGACCGACCTGGCGAGCTGGGAGCGCTCGGCCGAGCCGTTCCTCACGCTCGACGGCGCAGCGGGCGACGTCCCGTGGGCCACGGGCAACGCGTGGGCGCCGACCATCATCGAGCGCGACGGGAAGTACTGGTTCTACTTCTCGGGCCACAACCCGGCCTACGACCGCAAGACGATCGGTGTCGCGGTCGCGGACAGCCCCGAGGGGCCCTTCACCGCGCAGCCGACGGCCATGATCACCAACGGGGAGGCCGTCACGACGGGGCAGGCGATCGACCCCGCAGCGTTCGAGGACCCGCAGACCGGCACGTTCTACCTGTTCTGGGGCAACGGCAGCAACGCGCCGCTGTACGCCGAGCTGAACGACGACATGGTGTCGGTCAAGCAGGACACCATCACGAAGCTCGGTGGTCTGACGAACTTCCGCGAGGGCCTGTTCCTCAACTACCGCGAGGGGATCTACCACCTCACCTACTCGATCGACGACACGGGCTCGGAGAACTACCGGGTCGGGTACGCGACGTCGACGAGCATCGACGGGCCCTGGACCTACCGCGGCGTGATCCTCGAGAAGGACGTGTCGCAGGGCATCCTCGGGACCGGGCACAGCTCGATCGTCCAGGTCCCCGGGACCGACGAGTGGTACATCGCCTACCACCGCTTCGCGATACCCGGCGGTGACGGGAACCACCGCGAGACGACCATCGACCGCCTCACGTTCGGCGAGGACGGGCTCATCCAGAAGGTCGTCCCGACCCTCGAGAGCGTCCCGCCGCTCGACGTGACCGAGCCCGCGCAGGTCGAGGTCGACGTCACGGTCGCGCCCAAGTGCGTGGCCGGCAAGGCCGCGCTCACGGTGCTCGTGCGGAACACCGAGGAGGTGCCCGTCGACGTGGTCGTCACCACGCCGCTCGGGACCAAGACCTTCCTCCAGGTCGCGCCGGGCAAGCTCGCGTCCCAGACGTTCTCGGCCCGCGCGGTGACGCTCGCGGCAGGGAAGGTCACGGTCACGGCTCAGGCCCTGCTCGACGGCGCCCCGGTCACCACGGGCTACGACGTCACCTACGCAGCGACCAGCTGCGGCTGACCCGGCCGGTCGCCGCCTCGACGTGAGCAGACGTCCCTCCTGAGGGTCGATCTGGGGCGTCTGCTCACGTCGAGGCCTGGGCGCCGTCGGCGCCCGTCCTGCCCGCACCACCGCACCCCCCGCACCGCCCGCACCACGAACCGAAGGAGCACATCGTGAGAAGAACCAGGGGACGTCTCGTTGCCGCGAGCGTCGCCGTCGCCCTGACCACCGGGCTGACGACCACCGCCGCGGCAGCCGCCGATCCGGCCCTGCCCGAGGCCGGGCTCGTCGCCTGGTACAGGCTCGACGAGACGAGCGGCACGTCGGCCGCGAACTCGGCACCGGGCTCGACCTTCGGCGCCGCCACGGTCGCCGGGGCGGCGCGCAGCGCGAACGGCATCACGCTCGACGGGACCGACGACCACGTCCGGCTCCCCGACGGCCTGCTCAAGAACCTGACGTCGGTCACGGTCGACCTCGACGTGCTGGTCGACACGGCCCAGGCGACGCCCTACTTCATCTGGGGCATGGGGAACACGAGCGGCTCGAACGGCAACGGCTACCTGTTCACCACGGGCAACGCCTACCGGACCGGCATCGCGTCGGGCAACTGGTCGACCGAGCAGAACACGACCAAGGGGTCGAACCTCGCCCGCGGGGTCTGGAAGCACCTGACCTACACGCAGACCGGCACGACCGGGACCCTCTACGAGGACGGTGTCCAGGTCGCGCAGAACACCGCGGTCACCACGACCCCCGCCTCGATCGGTGCGGGGACGACGACCGCCAACTACATCGGCCGCTCGCTCTACTCGGGCGACAAGTACCTCAAGGGCCAGGTCCGCGACTTCCGCGTCTACGACCGGGCGCTGCCCGCCAATGACGTCGCGGCCCTCGCGCAGAAGACCTCGGCCGCGGCCGCAGGAGCCGACGCCGCCGCCCTCGACCTGGGCGACACGAGCGCCGTCACGAGCAACCTGACGCTCCCGGTGGCGGGCGCGCAGGGCTCGACCATCGCGTGGGCGACCTCGCACGCGGACGTCGTGACGCCGTCGGGCAAGGTCACCCGGCCCGCCGCCGGTCAGCCCGCCGCGAGCGTGACCCTGACGGCCGCGGTCACGCGCGGCGCGGTGACGCTCCCGCGGACCTTCACCGTGGTCGTCCCCCCGGCCCTCGACGACGCCCAGGCGGCCGCCTGGGACGCGCAGCACACCCTCGTGACCAACATCGCCGACGTGCGCGGCAACCTCACGCTCCCGACCCAGGGTGCGCAGGGCTCGACCCTGACGTGGACGTCCTCGGCGCCCGGCACCGTGAGCGACACGGGAGCGGTGCACCGCCCCGCGCACGGCGCGGGCGACGTCGACGTGACCCTCACGGTCACCGCGACCAGGGGCACCGCGACCTCGACCCAGCCCCGGACCGCGACCGTCCGCCAGGCCCCCGAGGCCCAGGAGCCCGCGGCGTACTTCTTCCCCTACTTCAAGGGCGAGAGCACGGCCGACGGCGAGGAGATCTACTTCGCCGCGAGCCAGGGCGACGACCCGCTCAGGTGGCAGGAGCTGAACGACGACAAGACCGTCCTGCGCTCGGGCCTGGGAGAGAAGGGCCTGCGCGACCCGTTCGTGATCCGTTCGCCCGAGGGTGACAGGTTCTTCCTCGTCGCGACCGACCTCAAGATCTACGGCGGCAACAACTTCGGCAACGCGCAGGAGCGCGGCTCGCTGAGCCTCATGATCTGGGAGTCGACCGACCTCGTGCACTGGTCCGACCAGCGCATGGTCAAGGTATCGAGCGACTACGCGGGCAACACCTGGGCCCCCGAGGCGTTCTACGACGAGGCCGCGGGCGAGTACGTCGTGTACTGGGCCTCGGCCCTCTACCCGACGACCGACAGCAGCGACCGCAAGATCGCCACGAGCTACCAGCGCATGATGTACGCCACGACGCGTGACTTCGTGACCTTCAGCGAGCCACGGATCTGGGTCGACAACAAGCGCGGCACGGGCCTCGGCATCATCGATGCCTCGGTGACCAAGGTCGGTGACACGTACTACCGCTTCATCAAGGACGAGAAGTACATGACCGTCCGGAGCGAGAGGTCCACCGACCTGCGCGCCACGAGCTGGGACCTCATCACCGAGAACATCGGCGTGGGCCAGCCCAACGGCTACGGCGGCACCTTCACGGCGGGCGAGGGGCCCACGGTGTTCAAGTCCAACACCGAGGAGAAGTGGTACGTCTTCATGGACCAGCCCAGCTACCACGGCGGCAAGGGCTACGTCCCGTTCGAGTCGACCGACCTCGACTCGGGGGTCTGGACCAAGTCCGAGCCCGCGACCCTGCCCGCGAGCCCCCGCCACGGCACGGTGCTCCCGGTCACGCAGGCCGAGTACGACCGCCTGCTCGCGCACTACCAGCCCGACGCGTTCGTGGCCTCGGCCGCCCCGGTCACGGTCACGACGGCTGCGGGCACAGCGCCCGTCCTGCCGACGACGGTCGCCGCGACGTACGGCGACGGTGCGACCAAGGACCTCGCGGTCACGTGGGACGCGGTCGACCCCGCCTCCTGGGCGCAGGCCGGCACCTTCGTGGTCAGCGGGTCGTTCGGCCCGTCGATCACGACGCGGTCCACCGCCACGGTCACCGTGACCGCCCCCGTCGACCCGGGCCCCGACCCCGACCTCGCGGTCGAGGTCTCGGCCACGGCGAAGTGCGTGGCGGGCAAGGTCGCCGTGGCGGTGCGTGCGGTGAACGGTGAGGACGTGCCCGTCGATCTCACGGTGACCTCGCCGTTCGGGTCCAAGACGTTCACCGGCGTGGCACCGGGCAGGTCGGCGTCCCAGGCGTTCGCGACGCGGGCGGGCTCGGTCGAGGCAGGGGTCGTCACGATCACCGCGAGCACGACGGGCGCCTCGCCCGTGACCGCGACGATCGAGGCCTCGTACCCGGCCCTCGCGTGCGGGTGAGGCGCTGACCCGACGACTGCCGTGGGGCGAGGTGTCCTGCCTCGCCC
>NZ_JBHUAD010000189.1:0-8053 GCF_042789955.1 Oerskovia sp. NPDC056781 | reverse complement strand
GGTCCGGGCGCCCTCGGGCAGCTGCCCGGACCACCCCGGCGAGGCCTTGCTCGGACGTCAGCGCTGGCCGCACGTGAGCCAGGTGCGCGCCGCGCGCGCCAGTCCCTCACGACCGTCCGCACCGACCTTGTGGCTGGCGCTGAAGACGTGGTTCTCGACCGTGCGGACGCTGAGCACCATGCGTGCGGCGATCTCAGGCAGCGAGTACCCGCGGGCGACGAGCACGGCCACCTCGCGCTCGCGCACCGTGAGGTTCACCGCGCGGTCGAGCGGTGCGAACAGCCCGCACAGGTCTCGCCCGCGCAGGCCCGCCTGGCTCCAGGCGGAGTCGGCGTGCTCGAGCGCGGCCCGCGCCTCGCCGGCCTCGAGCAGGAGGACGGACCGGGCGACCGCGGTCCGCACGGCGAACTGGCGCAGACCTGCGCGGTACAGCGCCGACTCCTGCACCGCGAGCTGCTTCTCGTCGGCCGACGCGATCGCGACGGCGTAGTCGGCGAGGCGGCTGAGCAGGGGCGCGTCGCAGGTCGCCGCCATCGCGGACACCTGGGCGGCCCGCTCGGCCGACGGTGAGCGCTCGACGGCGCGCACGCCGGCCGTGACCGCGGCGGCGAGGAACCCGGCCTGGGCCCGCTCCAGGGCGACCTGCCAGATCGCGTCCGCGGCCGCGTCGTCGTCGGGGTCGTGCACGAGCGCCGTGAGCAGGTCCGCGGACATCCAGGGGTGCGGTCCGCGGGGGCCGCGCAGGGCCGAGGCCTGCAGGGCCGTGGTGCGGGCGTAGTCGCGGCGGCCCTGCCACTCGGCCGCGTTCGCGGCGAAGGTCAGCAGCGCCGCCTGGACGTGCGGCAGATGCCGTGGCGCCGTGCCGAGCGCGAGGACCGACGAGGTGAGCTCGTCGAGCTCCACGACCCGACCCTGCAGCTGCATCCCGTAGCCGGCGACGTACGCGTGCTCGTGCAGCGCCTCGGGTGCCAGGTCGCGGCGGGCACGTTCGACCCCGGCCAGAGCGTCGTCGACGGCGCCGCGCACGTCGCAGGCCAGCAGCCTGGACAGGGCGCGCAGCGAGGCGACGTGCTCCCGGCGCCCGTCCGCGTCCGGGACGGCGTCGAGCAGCTCGTCGGCGCGGGCCGGGCGTCCTGCGGCGAGCGCGGCCCCGGCCCGGCTCACGAGGAGGGCCGCGCGGGCGGCGGGCTCGTCCTCGGCCGGCGGTGCCGCGGCGTCGAGCGCGGCGACGGGCACGTCACCCACCAGGAGGCTGACGTCGATCGCCGCCGCGTCGAGCAGGCTCTCGCAGCCCGGCAGCGTGCCACGGTGCTGCTCGAGCCCGTCCAGGGCGCCGGCGGCCGTTCCGGACGACAGGGCCCGATGGGTCGCGGTCCACGCCACGAGCCGGGCGCGCTCGAGCGCCGTGCCCTCTGCGGACGTGCGCTGCAGCACGCCCTCCACCTCGTGGAGGGCCCCCGTGGTGAGGACGACCGACTCCAGGAGCGCGACCGCCGCCGCGGGCGTCGCGTGCCTCTCCCAGGCGCCCCGTCGGGCGACGCGCTCGGCGGTCCAGTGCTGCGCGAGCAGGCGCGCCTCGAGCGGACCGCCTGCGGCCTCCGCGCCCCGGTCCACGTGCACCACGGGGACGACGTGCCGGTCGACCTCGGCGAGCCTGTCCCGGGCAAGGAGGTTGCGCATCGTCGCCCCCTCGTGGGTGATGAACTCGGCGACGAGCGGCGGGAACACGCCCACGACCGGCTCGTCGCCGTCGGCCAGGACCTGCAGCAGCCCGGCGTCGTCGAGCGACGCGAGGGTGTCGGGAGCCACCATGCGCTGTGCCGTGCGCAGGGGCAGGGTCCCCGCGAAGGACAGCAGGGTCACGGCGTCGAGCCCGGCGTCGTCGATGTCGGTGAGGAACGGCTCGACGGACTGGGACATCGCAGTCGTCCACAGGCTGTCCCGCGTGACCCAGAGCCCGTCGCGCTGGACGATCCGGTTCTCCCGGCGGCCGGTGTCGACGACGGCCGCGACGAGGCCTGGCAGACCTCCCGACTTCGCCGCGACGCGCGCGACCGTCGCCGGGTCGACAGCCCCGCCGAGCAGGTCGTGGACGAGGGTGTGGACCCCCTCGAACCGCAGCGGGGCGAGGGTGACGCGCGCTCCGGGCTGCAGCTCGGCCGTCAGGGCGCTCGTGCCGGGCTGGCGGCGGCCACCGGGACGGGACGTGGTGAGGACGGGTGTCCGGGCGCGCGAGTGGACGGCGACGATCGCGCCGACCGTCGTGGGGTCCAGGTCGTCGGCGTCGTCGATGACGAGCACGGACGGGCGAGCGGACAGCAGCACCTCGAGGGACCCGACAGCGGAGCTGAGGGCCGGCAGCTGCCCGGGGGTGACGGCGATCTGCACCCCCGCGACGGCGAGCGCGCTCAGCGGACGGTCCTGCAGCGCGCGCACCCCGCAGATGCGGGTCACCGAGGCACCGCCCGCGTTGAGCCTCTCGATGACCCGGCGCACGAGAGCCGAGCGGCCCGAGGACCGCATGCCGACCACGTTGACGTTGGTGCCGTCGCGCAGGTATCCGAGCACCTGCTCGAGATGGCGGGCGTGGAGCACGACGTCGTCCTTGGTGGGACGGACCGGCGAGGGTTCGGGGTGGGTCGCGGGGGCGGACCCGGGGACGGGCTTGGGCATGTGGGGCGTCTCCCTCCGCCATCCATTCTGCCCACCGTTCCGGCGGGTGGGCGCAGAGACCGGTGCGTGGTCGGTTCGTGTCCGCGGACGGCGACCGGGCGGGTCTCGTCCGTGCCCGACGGCGTCGCTCCCCCGCGCGCTCAGCCCTGCTCGGGCCCGCCCACGGCCCTGCTCAGAACGACGAGAGGCCGGCCTTGGCCACGTTGAACCCCTTGCCCGTCTCGCTGTCGGTGCAACGCATGCCGGACTTCGAGCTCGTGCACGTGAACGACCCGACGGTCTTGGTCTGGTCGTAGTCGAGCACGGCGACGTCGTCCCCCGCCTTCTTCGGCTGGTCCGCGGTCGGGACGCACGGGATCTCGACGCCGTCCGCGGTGAGGGTCACCAGGTAGCCCGTGGTGCCCGTGCACCCGTCCACCGGGGCGGGTGCGGTCGCGAGCTCGGCGATGCCGCACGAGACCCCCTGCTCACCGATCGTGCACGTGATGTTCCGGCTGGGGCTGGTCACCGACTCGCCCGTGACGGCGACCGGACCAGGGTTCTCGGCCGGGGCGTCGGGGGTCTGGGCCGGTGCCTCTGCGGACGTGCCCGGGTCATCGGTCGCAGCCGGGCCGGGGGCGCCTCCGGCGAGGTTGATCGCGAACGCGATGACGATGCCGACGAGGATCACGTCGAGCGCGATGAAGGCGATCCACCCGGGGCTGAGCCGACGTCCGCTCCTGCCCGGGCGACCGCCCGAGCCGGTGCCCGACCCGCCACCCGGGGCGGCCGTCGGCGGCTGCTCGGCGTACCCGCCCTGATAGGCCTGCTGCTGCGGTTGCTGAGCGGCGTACTGCGGCTGGGCCGCGTACTGCGGGGGTTGCTGCGGGGCGTACGCGGGCTGGGGCACGACCGGCTGCGCCTGGTAGGCGGCCTGCTGACCGCTGCCGGGCGCGAACGCGGGTGGCGGCGCCTGGTACGCGGGCTGCTGCTGGTAGGCGGGCGGCTGGTACGCGGGCTGCACCGGCTGGTAGGCCGTGGCCTGCTGGTCCTGGGCGGCCGGTACAGGGGGCAGCGGGGCCGGTGTCGCGGGCTGCTGCGACCTGGGCTGGAAGACCGGAGGCTGCTGGGCAGGCTCGGAGTGCGGGGGCGGCGGAGGCACGGGGGCGTTGCCGGACATCACAGCTCCTCAGGGGACTCGGACCCCGCAGTTTCGGGGCAGAAGTACGCAGCATTGCACGGCCGTCCTGCCTCGGTCGAACCGCGCCCCTGTCCGATCGGTCCCGTATGCCCCCGACGCGAGGTCGGTTCCCCCCGGGCCGCGCGCAGGTCCGGCCCCGGTCTCAGTCCCGCTGCTCGACGACGTCCACGCCGGTGCCCGGACGCCAGGTCTCGACCCGCGTCACGCTGCGCTCGACCGTGGTGAGCACGACCCGGGTCAGGTCGAGCCAGAAGAGCTGGAACGGCTCGGCGCCGCCGGTCTCGGCCAGGACGGCGGAGCGGCCCGGGTCGTCCCTGGGGGCGCTGCGTACCGTCCCGTCGACCTTGACGTCCCCGTCGGACCGCGACCCGTCGCCGGGGTTCGAGTGCAGCACGAACCGTGGGTCGACGAGCAGGTCCATCGACCTGCCGGAGCGAGAGGTGGAACCGATCCACACGTCGTCCTGCCAGAACCCGACCTCGGTGCCGCTGACGCGCGGCGAGCCTGTGAGCGTCCGGGTCGCCAGGACGTGCCGACCAGCGGCCTCGAAGCGGGAGCGCACGCGGGCGGCGAGGTCGGGGGCGTCGTCGACGAGCTGCTTCCAGGTGGCCATGGCGTCGATCCTTCCACGCCTGGTCGGGGCCCCGGGTCGTCGTCCCGTGCCCCGTGCGGACGGCGCACCCTCGGGGCAGGGCGAGGATGCGCCGTCGGGCAGGGACACGGGGCGTGATGCGATCAGGCGGCGGTCAGTCGAAGACCGGGCCCTGCGTACGCGTGCGCTTGAGCTCGAAGAAGCCGGGCGTCGAGGCGACCAGGACGCACCCGTCCCACAGCCGTCCCGCGTCCTCGCCCTTGGGCGCGGGCGTCACGACCGGGCCGAAGAACGCGACGTCGCCGAACGCGACGACGGGCGTGCCGACGTCCTCGCCCACGCGCGAGATGCCCTCGGCGTGCGAGGCGCGCAGCTCGGCGTCGTAGCGGTCGCTCGTCGCGTGCTCGGCGAGCGACGCGGGCAGGCCGACCTCTGCGAGCGCCTCGGCGATCACGGCGTCGAAGTCGCTGCGCCCGCCCGGGTGCAGGCGCGTGCCGATCGCGTCGTAGAGCGGCTTGACGACCTCGTCGCCGTGCTCCTGCTGCGCAGCGATCACGACGCGCACCGGGCCCCAGCCGCGCTCCATGAGGTCCTGGTACTTCTCGGGCAGCTCGCGGCCCTCGTTGAGGACCGACAGGCTCATGACGTGCCAGCGCACGCTCACGTCGCGGACCGTCGACACCTCGTCCATCCACCGGCTCGTCATCCACGCCCACGGACACAGCGGGTCGAACCAGAAGTCGGCGGTGCGCACGGGCGCGTCGCTCTCGTGCAGGTCTCGGGCGGTGTCCGACGTCGTCACAGCAGTCACGGGGCAGGTCTCCTCAGCGGGTGGGAAGGTCGGGAGGGGGCGCGGACCCGCTCCCCCGCAGGCTCAACGCGCCCGGCGACCCGGACATTCCGACCGGCTGGAGGTCGCGGCAAACACGGCGACCCGCGGGGTGCCCCGTGGGACAATCGACGCGGCCCACCCGGCCAGCCCGACCCGTACTGAGGAGATGTTGTGCCCGGAGAGAACCTCACCCGCGCCGAAGCCGCCGAGCGCGCCGGTGTCGTCACCGTCCGTTCCTACGAGGTCGCTCTCGACCTCACGACCGGACCCACGACGTTCGGCTCGACCACGGTGGTGCGGTTCGCCGCGACCGCCGGGGCGAGCACCTTCATCGACCTGATCGCGCCGACCGTCCACGAGGTCGTGCTCAACGGCGAGCCGCTCGACGTCGCCCGCGTCTTCGCCGACTCCCGCATCCAGCTCGACGGCCTCGCCGCCGAGAACGAGCTCCGCGTCGTCGCGGACGCCGCCTACACCAACTCGGGCGAGGGCCTGCACCGATTCGTCGACCCCGTCGACGGCGAGGTCTACCTGTACAGCCAGTTCGAGGTCCCCGACTCGCGCCGCGTGTTCGCCGCGTTCGAGCAGCCCGACCTCAAGGCCACGTTCCAGTTCACCGTCACGGCGCCCTCCGCCTGGCAGGTCGTGTCCAACTCGCCCACGCCCGAGCCCGTCCCCGCGACCCACGCGACCGACTCCGCCGTGGACGCCTCGACCTGGACGTTCGAGCCCACGCAGGTCATCTCGACCTACATCACCGCGATCGTCGCGGGCCCCTACGTGGTCGAGCGCAGCGAGCTCACGTCCTCGGACGGCCGCGTGATCCCGCTCGGCGTCTTCGCGCGCAAGTCCCTCGCCCCGCACCTGGACGCCGACTACATCTTCGAGAAGACCCGTCAGGGCTTCGCGTTCTTCGAGGAGAAGTTCGACTACCCGTACCCGTTCGCGAAGTACGACCAGCTCTTCGTGCCCGAGTTCAACGCCGGGGCCATGGAGAACGCGGGCGCCGTGACGTTCACCGAGACGTACGTCTTCCGGTCCAAGGTCACCGACGCCATCAAGGAGCGTCGTGTCGTGACGGTCCTGCACGAGCTCGCGCACATGTGGTTCGGCGACCTGGTCACCATGAAGTGGTGGAACGACCTGTGGCTCAACGAGTCCTTCGCGGAGTGGGCCTCGACGCTCGCGACCGCCGAGGCCACCGAGTGGCACGAGGCCTGGACCACGTTCGCGGCCATGGAGAAGTCGTGGGCCTACCGCCAGGACCAGCTCCCCTCGACGCACCCGATCGTCGCGACCATCAACGACCTCGAGGACGTGCAGGTCAACTTCGACGGGATCACGTACGCCAAGGGCGGCTCGGTCCTCAAGCAGCTCGTGGCCTGGGTCGGCATCGACGCGTTCATGGCCGGCGTCGCCCAGTACTTCAAGAAGCACGAGTACAAGAACACCGAGCTCACCGACCTCCTGACCGAGCTCGAGGCCACGAGCGGGCGCGAGCTCGGCTCGTGGGCGCGCCTATGGCTCGAGACCGCGGGCGTCAACACGCTGCGCCCCGAGATCGAGCTCGACGCGCACGGCCGCATCGTGTCGTTCGCGGTGCTGCAGGAGGCCCCGGCCGACTACCCGACGATCCGCCCGCACCGCCTCGCGATCGGCTTCTACAACGTGGTCGACGGCGACCTGGTGCGCGAGCACCGCGTCGAGATCGACGTCGACGGCGAGCGCACCGAGGTCCCGGAGCTCGCGGGCCTCGACCGGCCGCAGCTCGTCCTTCTCAACGACGACGACCTCGCGTACGCCAAGATCCGTCTCGACGAGGCGTCGCTCGCGGTGGCGGTCGAGCACCTCGCGGACATCACCGACCCGCTCGCACGCTCGCTCGTGTGGGGCTCGGTGTGGGACGCGACGCGCGACGGCGAGACGCCGGCGAGCGAGTACGTGCGCCTCGTCCTGGGCAACATCGCCCGCGAGACCGAGTCCACGACGATCCGGACGACGCTCAACCAGCTCGCGCTGGCCGCGAAGTCCTACGTGACGCCGGGCAAGCAGGCCGCGACGCTCGCGGTCGTCGGTGACGAGCTGTGGCGCCTCGCGCAGTCGGCGCAGGCCGGCACGGACTCCCAGTTCCAGTTCGTGAAGTTCTTCGCGCACCTGGCCTCAACGCCCGCGCACGCCGACGCGCTGCGCGGTCTGCTCGACGGCTCGGTCGCCCTCGAGGGCCTCGAGATCGACACCGACCTGCGCTGGGAGATCCTCGAGGGCCTCGTCCTCCTGGGCCGCGCGGACCAGGCCGAGGTCGACGCCGCGCTCGCGCAGGACCACACGGCCACGGGCCAGCAGTCCGCCGCCCGCGCGACCGCGACGGCCCCCACGACCGAGGCCAAGCTCGCCGCGTTCGCGTCCCTCGTGGACTCGGACGAGGCCCCGAACGCGATCGTGCGCGCCACGACGCAGGGCTTCCAGCACGTCAACGACCCTGCGGTCCTGGCCCCCCTGGTCGAGAAGTACTTCTCCTCGCTGACCACGCTGTGGGCCGAGCGGAGCTACCACATCGCCGAGACGCTGGTCGTGGGCCTGTACCCGGCGCCGCTCGCGAACACCGCGCTGCGGGACGCGACGCAGGCCTGGCTCGACGCCCACACCGACGCGGCCCCGGCGCTGCGCCGCCTGGTCGTCGAGAACCTCGCGGGCGTGGAGCGGGCGCTCACGGCGCAGGGCGCGGACGCCTGACGGCCTGACGAACGGCGGACGCCGGGGTGGGAGGGCTGACCTC
>NZ_JBHUAD010000188.1:0-8098 GCF_042789955.1 Oerskovia sp. NPDC056781 | reverse complement strand
ACCCAATCTTATGCGGCGCCCCCTATTTTTTTTAAAACCACACTGTAAAACACCACCTTGGGCCCAACGGCGTCGGTGTGCGCGCCCGCGCGGGCGGGCGCCCCCCCACGCCTCACCCTCACCCTCTCCGAGGCCCGCGCAGGGCTGCAGGGCAAGGAGGCGCTCGGGGCGCTCATCGCGTCGCTCCTCGAGCAGATCAGCGCCCACCCCGACTTCGCGAAGCTCCTCGCGGCCGAGGTCTTCCGGGTCGGGCGCGAGTGGCAGGAGACCGTCGGGCACATCCGTGCGCGCGTCATCGAGTTCTACGCGGCCGCGCTGCGCGAGGAACGACCCGGGGCGGACGTGTCGCTGCTCGCGGCGTCGGTGTTCGGGGCCACGCTCGTCGCGGGGCTCGAGTGGCTCGTGTTCCAGCCCGAGCGCAAGTTCGACGAGGTCCTGGCCGCGGTACTGGAGCTGGTCGCGGGCCTCTGATCGCGGCCCGCGCCCGTCGAGTGATCGCGGCCCGCGCCCGTCGAGGGTGTCGCGCCCGCCCGCCGAGGGTGACCCGACCGCTGGGCGCTCGCTCCGCCGTCGGACCCCACGGCTCAGCCGAGCAGCAGCTTCCAGCAGCCCACCCCGATGAGCCCCGCGAGCAGCGGCGCGACGACGGGCACCCACGCGTAGCCCCAGTCGGAGGGGCCCTTGTGCTTGAGGGGCAGGAGCGCGTGCACGATGCGCGGCCCGAGGTCTCGAGCCGGGTTGAGTGCCGGGCCGGTCGGCCCGCCGAGCCCCGCGACGAGCGCCCACACGAGGAAGCCGAGGGCCATGTGCGCGAGCCCGGGCTCGGTCGTGGTCAGCGGCGAGTTGACGATCGCCAGGGCGCACGAGAACAGGATGACCGAGCCCAGCAGCTCGTTCGCGAACCCGTTCACGCGGCTGTGCGCGGCGTTGACCGTCGAGAAGGTCGCGAGCACGTCGTCGACGTTCTCGGTGCGGTCGTAGTACGGCTTGTGGGTCGCGACGATCGCGAGCTGCCCCGCCATGGCCCCGAGCATCTGCGCGACGACGTACGGCGCGACGTCGGCCCACGGGAACAGGCCCCACGTCGCGAGCCCGATCGTGAACGCCGGGTTGATGTGGTTCCCGCTGATCCCGCCGAACATCAGCGCCGGGATCATGACGCCGAACCCGTAGCCCATCGCGATGAGGCTCCAGCCGCCGCCGTACCCCTTGGACCCCTTGAGGTGCACGTTCGCGACGGTGCCGTTGCCGATGATGATGAGAATCGCCGTGCCGATGAACTCGCACGCGGCGCGCACCGCGAGGGAGTAGTCCGGATCCATGCGGACACCCTGCCAGGCGTCGGCGGCGGCCGCACGACGCGACACCCCGCGAGACGGGGTCTCGCGCGATCCCCGGGGATCGGGGACACTGCCCGTCATGGAGCATGAGGCTCAGGCGGGTCCTGGGACACACCAGGCCCGACGGCGTCGCTCGCCGCGGCCTGTCGTCGCACCACTGGTCGTGGTCGCCGCGGCGGGGGTGCTGACCGTGCTGCTCGCTGCCTGCGTGGCCGGGACCCGGAGCGAGACGTGCGTGAGCTGGGCCTCCTTCCCGGACGACGCGGCCCGGACCGAGCAGGCCGACCTCGTGGTCGACGCGACCGTGGTCGAGCAGGCCGGGACCCGCTCGATGTTCGGTGTCGAGGCGAACGTGTGGTCGGTCGACGTCGGGTCGGTCGCGAAGGGAGATGCGGAGCCGGGCGAACGCCTGGACGTCGTCTCGACGCCCCCGACGTGCTCGAGCGGGACGTACCCCGAGGGCGACCCGCTCGACGTCGACGGCGAGGTGCGCCTGTACCTCAAGGACGCCGAGGCCTTCCAGCTCCCCGGGTCCGGCGACGGGTGGGCCCTGATCACCCCGCTGGACGGGGTCGGGACGGTCCCGTAGTCCTGGGCGGGTGTCGCCGTCACCCTGGGCGGGCGGTTCCGTCACCGTCGGCGCAGGCGTGCGTCACCCTCGGCGTTGCGCCGTTCCTGTGTCGCGTCTCGCGCCTTGCCCGTACGCTCGCGACAACCGAACTCCCGCAGCGTCGCGTCGAGTGTGCGGTCTGCTGCTGGGAGACCAGTGGAGGAGAACGAGTGTGAGAACACGTCCGATCGTCCCGTCCGTCGCCGCGCTGAGCCTGGGGCTCGCCGCGGTGTTCGTCCCGCCGGCCGCCGCTGCGCCGCCGGCACCACCCGCCCCGCTCGAGGACCACGTCACGGGCGCCGCCGTCATGGAGCACCTCGAGCAGTTCCAGGCCGTCGCGGACGCCAACGGCGGCAACCGCGCGCTGGAGACCCCGGGGTACGAGGCGAGCGCCGCGTACGTCGAGCAGGTCCTGACCGACGCCGGGTACACGCCCGAGCGCCAGTACTTCACGTTCGAGGACCTCGTGACCGACGAGCTGTCGCTCACGGCCGGCGGGGTCGCGGTCACGCAGAGCGTCTTCCCCGCGGAGTTCGCGCCCGACACCCCGCCGGAAGGCGTCACGGGACCGGTCGTCCAGCCGGCCGACGCCCTCAAGCAGGGCTGCACGGCCGACGCGTGGGCCGGGGTCGCGGCCACGGGCGGCGTCGCCCTGGTCAGCCGAGGGTCCTGCAACTTCTCGCTCAAGGTCGAGCACGCCGCCGCCGCGGGCGCCGCGGCCGTCATCATCTACAACAACACGGCAGGCCCGATCAGCCCGACGCTCGGCGCGCCCAGCGACGCGTGGGTGCCCACGGTCGGCATCACGCAGGCCGACGGCCAGGCGATCGTCGCCGGGGTCGCAGGCGGGCAGACGAACGCGACGTACGTGCTCCAGACCTCGACGGTCTCGCACACGACGTTCAACGTCATCGCGGAGACGAGCACGGGCCGGGCCGACAACGTCGTCATGATCGGCGCGCACCTCGACGGGGTGCCGGAGGGTCCGGGCATCAACGACAACGGGTCGGGCTCGGCCGCGATCCTCGAGACCGCGGTCCAGCTCGCGGAGCACGGCGGTCCGCTCGACAACCAGGTGCGCTTCGCCTGGTGGGGCGCCGAGGAGGTGGGGCTGCTGGGGTCGACGCACTACGTCGACGACCTCGTCGCGAACGACCCGGCCGCGCTCGACCAGATCGCGACGTACCTGAACTTCGACATGGTGGGCTCGCCGAACTACGTGATCGGGGTCTACGACGCCGACGAGTCGACGTACCCGGCGCCGGTCGAGGTGCCGCCGGGCTCGCCCGAGACCGAGGACGTCTTCACGGACTACTTCGACGGGATCGGGCAGGCATGGGTCGACTCGGAGTTCTCGGGCCGCTCGGACTACCAGGCGTTCATCGCGAACGGCGTCCCGGCGTCCGGCCTGTTCACGGGCGCCGACGACGTCAAGACCGAGGCCGAGGTCGCGCTGTTCGGCGGCACGGCGGGGATCTGGCAGGACCCGAACTACCACTCGGCGAACGACGACATCGACAACGTCGACCCGGTCGCGCTCGACATCACGTCCAAGGCGATCGCGCACGCCACGGCGTCGCTCGCGGCGGACACGTCGGCGATCAACGGCGTGGTCTCGCCCGTCGACCCGGAGCTGACGAACCTGACCGCGACGGCGCGGTGCACGGGCGACGTCGTCCAGCTCTCGGTCGTCACGACCAACGGCGAGGACCGCCCGCTCGACGTGCGCATCACGACGCCGTTCGGGGAGAAGACGTTCAACCACGTGAACCCGGGCAAGATCGCGCAGCAGAAGTTCAACACCCGGACGGGTGCGCTCGCGGCGGGCAGCGTGACCGTCAGGGCGTGGGACGACGCGGGCTCGCAGGAGACGTACACGCTCGACTACGCGGCGCTCACCTGCTGACGTCGCCGACGGCGACCCCTCCCCCGGCGAGACTCTCGCCGGGGGAGGGATCGCCGTCGGGCACGGGAAGGTCAGGCCGGCGAGGCCGGGTCGCCCGGCGGGCCTGCTGCCGCGGCAGTCTCCGCCTCGCGCGCCGCGACGTTGCGCTTCGAGAGCAGGCTGTTGCGGTACCCGAACGACGCGTAGAGCACGAGCCCGATCACGACCCACACGAGGAACCGCAGCCACGTCAGCGTCGTCAGGTTCGTCATGAGCCACAGGCACGCGACGCCCGAGAAGATCGGCAGCACGGGGGACCAGGGGACGCGGAAGCCGCGCGCTATGTCGGGACGTGTGCGGCGCAGGATCGGGATGCCGAAGCTCACGAGCACGAACGCCGACAGCGTCCCGATGTTGATCATCTCCTCGAGCAGCTCGACCTGCGCGAGGCCTGCGATGAGCGCGACCACGATGCCGGTTCCCACCTGGAGACGGACCGGGGTGTGGAACCGGTGCGAGGTCCTGGAGACGCCGCGCGGCAGCAGGCCGTCGCGGCTCATCGAGAACATGACGCGCGTGAGCCCCAGGAGCAGCACCATGATGACGGTCGTCAGGCCGACGAGGATGCCGACCGAGATGACGCGCCCGGCCCAGTCCGCGCCCACCAGGATGAAGGCCGTCGTGAGCGACGGGTCGTCGGAGGCCGCGAGGTCGGTGTACGGGACCATGCCCGTGACGACGAGCGTCACCAGGATGTACAGGACGGTGACGACCGCGAGGCCGCTGAGGATGCCCTTCGGGATGGTCTTCTGCGGGTTCTTGGCCTCCTCGGCGGTGGTCGCGACGACGTCGAACCCGATGAACGCGAAGAACACGAGCGCCGCGCCCGCGAGCAGGCCCATGACGCCGTACGTCGTCGGCTCGAGGCCCGTGAGGAAGGCGAACAACGGCTGCTCGAGAGCCGTCTTCTCGGGGGCGGGCTGCGACGGCGGGATGAACGGCGTGTAGTTCTCGGCCTTGACGTAGAAGAAGCCCACGACGATCACGAACAGCGTGATCGCGACCTTGATGATGGTGAACACGCTGTTGATGCGGCTGCTGAGCTTGGTCCCGATCGCGAGGAGCGTCGTGAAGACCCCGACGATGAACACGGGCCCCCACTCGAGGTCCACGGGGCCGATCGGGATGCTCAGCGGCAGGTCGATGCCGAACAGCGCGAACGCGTCCGCGAGGTAGATGCCCCAGAACTTCGCGATCACGGCCGCCGCGAGCAGCATCTCCAGGATCAGGTCCCAGCCGATGATCCACGCGACGAGCTCGCCCATCGTCGCGTAGGAGAAGGTGTAGGCCGAGCCCGCGACCGGCAGCGCCGAGGCGAACTCGGCGTAGCACATGACGGCGAGGGCGCACACGATCGAGGCGATGACGAACGAGATGATGACCGACGGCCCGGCGAAGTTCGCGGCGGCGGTCGCGCCGACCGAGAAGATGCCCGCCCCCACCGCGACCGCGACGCCCATGACCGCGAGGTCCCAGGCGTTGAGATCGCGCTTGAGGGAGCGCTCGGGGTCGTCGAGCGACGCGAGCGACTCCTCGACGGACTTGAGTCGTAGAACACCTCTGGCCATCGCTCCAGTCTGTCCGCCTGGCCCGCATCACGCGCGGCGGGCCGACAGACTGGAGCGATGGCCGCCGGTCGCTCCGGTCTCCGGGAGGCACCGTCCACAGTGTCTTGTGATGTATCTTCTGGTATCTAGTGGTACGGATGCGACGAACGGTGGAGAGCGATGACAGCGACGAACGGCCGTCCCCGGCAGGGCGTGACGAAGCAGGTGGACGTATGAGGCTCACCGCGCCGGTCACGGTCCTCGTGAACCACCTCGGCTACGCCACGGACGGGACGAAGAAGGCCGTGGTCGCCACCCCCGTCCCCGTCGACGTCACGTCCGCGCGCCTCGTGCGCACGGACGGTCCGGACACCGGTGACGCGGCCCGGGTGGTGGGCCTCGCGGTCGGCCCGGAGACGCAGGTCGACGGCTGGACCACCGGCACCTACCGCCGCATCGACCTGCCTGATCACCTCGCGTCCGGGACCTACCGGGTCGAGGTCGTCGCGTCGGGCACGGTGCACGCCTCGCGCGACGTGATCGTGGGCGAGCACCGTCTCCAGTACTCGACCGTGTCGGACGTGGCCTCGTACTTTCGCGCGGTCCGTTCCTCGGGCGAGATCGACCGCAAGGACCGTCACGCGCGGTTCTACGGCGACGACTCGGGCCGCGAGGTCGACGCGAGGGGCGGCTGGCTCGACGCGTCGGGAGACTTCTCCAAGTTCCTCAGCCACCTGACCTACACGCGCATGATGAGCCCCCAACAGATCCCGTTGTGCGCGTGGGCGCTCATGTCGGCCCGCGACGAGCTCGAGCACCGGCACCCGGACCTCTGGAAGGGACAGGGGAACCGGCTCCGGGACGAGGCGCTGTTCGGGGCCGACTTCCTGGTCCGTTTCCAGGCTCCTGAGGGCTACTTCTACACCGGCATCTTCGACGCGCTCACGAAGGACCTGCAGGAGCGCGTGATCACGGCACCTCTCCAGGACTCGGTGCGTACGCAGCGGTGGCAGGCCGCGTACCGGCACGGGGGCGGCCTCGCGATCGCCGCGCTCGCGCGCGCCTCGACGCTCGACGACGACGGCGAGCTGACCCGCGCCGACTACCTGGCCGCGGCCGTCCGCGGGTTCGAGCACCTGGAGTCCCGCAACCGCGACTACCTGTTCGACGGCGAGGAGTCCGTGATCGACGACTACTGCGCCCTCCTCGCGGCGTCCGAGCTGGTCGTCGCCCTCCGCGACCCCGCAGGGCTCCCGGCGGACGACGGGGTCCTCCGACGAGCCGAGGCCGCCGCGCGTCGCCGCGCCACGTCGCTCTGCGACCGGTACCGCACCGACCCGGACGGGATCGGCTTCCTGGAGGGCGACGTGCTCGGGCGCCCGTACTTCCACGCCGCCGAGACCGGGCTGCCCCAGGTCGCCCTGCTGCGGTTCGCCGAGGCCGGTGCGGGGGATGACGTCACCCTGGCGGCGCTCGCCCGGCGCACGGCCCTCGCGCTGGCGCTCGCGACCGCGAGCAGGGTCGACGACGTCCCGAACCCGTTCGGCTACCTGCGCCAGTACGTGCAGGCCGACGGCGAGGGACCACGCACCGCGTTCTTCTACCCGCACGCCAACGAGACCGGGTACTGGTGGCAGGGCGAGAACGCCAACATCTGCTCGGTCGCCTACGCGGCCGTCCGGTGCGCCGAGCTCGACGAGTGCCCGCCCGACGCCCGGGCACGGCTCCTTCGTCTCGCCGACGACCAGGTCCACTGGGTCACCGGCCTGAACCCGTTCGACGCGTCGATGCTCCAGGGCAGGGGGGCCAACAACGTCGAGTACTCCACGGCGTTCCAGAACGTGCCTGGCGGGATACTCAACGGGATCACGAGCGGGTTCGACGACGAGCGGGACGTCGCCTTCATGCCCCCGGGGCCCGCCGAGGGCGGGGACTCCTGGCGGTGGGCCGAGCAGTGGATCCCCCACACGGGCTGGTTCCTGCTCGCCGTGAGCGCGGTCCGGTGAGCGGGCTGCGGACGTTCGAGCCGTTCGACCTTCCCGGGATGTACGACGTGTGCCTGCGGACCGGCGACTCGGGGCGCGACGCCTCGGACCTGTACACCAACCCGCACCTGCTCGGGCACGTCTACGCGGGCCCGTACCCCGTGGCGGACCCGGGTCTGACGATCGTCCACGTCGACGAGCACGGCCTCGGAGGCTACGTCGTGGGCACGGAGGACACGCTCGCGTTCGAGGAGTGGCTCGAGGTGGCGTGGTGGCCGGCGCTCCGCGCGCAGTACCCGCGGGACCTGGCCGTGGACCCGCGCGACGGCACGCACGACTGGGAGCGTGTCGCGCACCTCCACGACGTCCGACCCTCTCCCGACGAGCTCTACGAGAGGTACCCGGCGCACCTGCACGTCGACCTGCTGCCCCGCTGCCAGGGGGCAGGGGTGGGGCGCCGCCTGATCGCCGAGCTCGTGGCGAGGCTCCGGGAGCGGGGAGTGCCCGGGCTCCACCTGGGGGTGGGGTCGGGCAACCCCGGTGCACGCGCCTTCTACGAGCGCGTCGGCTTCGTGTCGGTCAGGGACCAGGACTGGGGCTCGACCATGGTCATGGACCTGCGATGAGCGGCGCGGGGGCGGGGGGGGCCGGGCCCCCGGCCCCCCCCCCCC
>NZ_JBHUAD010000187.1:0-8098 GCF_042789955.1 Oerskovia sp. NPDC056781 | reverse complement strand
CCGTTGCCCTGGCCTGCCGACGCGTCCCCGCCGTTGCCCTCCGGCGGGGTCGTCGGTGTCGGCGTGGGCGTCGGGGTGGGTGTCGGGTTGGGCGCACTGGGCTTGGGGCCCTTCGACAGGACGATCGAGACGCGGGAGCCGGGTTCGACCTGCTTGCCACCGGGGGCGCGGATCACCACGCCCGGCGGCTGGTCGGACCAGTCCTCCGTGAAGCTCACCTCGAGCCCGAGGCCCGCCAGGATCTGCGCGACGTCGTCCTTCGACCTGCCCACGAGGTCGGTCGGGACCGTCGCCAGCTCGGGGACCACGGGGTCGGGCTCGACGGGCTCGTCGACCGGCGGGATCTCGGTGGGCTCCTCGCTGGGGGTCTCGGTCGGGATCGGCTTCTTGGGCGTGTACTTGGGGAACTCCTGAACCTCCGCGTACTGCGGGAGCGCGAGCACGCCCTCCATGTACGAGGTCCAGGCCTCGACGGGCCACGTGCCACCCGTGATGGCCGGGTTGCGCCCCGTGGCCCACTTGCCGAACGGGGTGATCGACTCCTGGGCGTGCGTCTCGTCGTTCGTCTGGTAGAGACCCACGACGGTCGCGAGCTGCGGCACGTAGCCGGCGAACCAGGCGGACTTGTTGTCGTTCGAGGTGCCCGTCTTGCCGGCGACCGGGCGTCCCACAGCCTTGGCGAACTGGCCCGAACCGCCCTTCTGCTCGACGACCTGGGTCATCGCGTAGGTCGCGGCGGCCATGACGTCGGGCTCGAAGACCTTCCCGTTCCGGCCCGCGGGCTCCCAGATCTCCGCGTCGTTGCTCAGCATCTTGACCGACTGCACCACGTGCGGCGTCGACTCGTAGCCCTGGGCGGCGAACGTCGCGTACGCGTGCGTGATGTCGAGTGCTCGCACCGACGCGGAGCCCAGCACGTTGGACGGGACCGCCGCGAGGTCCTGGGTGCCCTCGGGGATGCCGGCGCGGATCGCGACCTCCTTGGTCGCCTCGGGACCGACCTCCATGTTGAGCGCCGCATACACGGTGTTGACCGAGTTCGCGGTCGCCTTCACCAGGTCGATCTGGCCGTACCCGTAGTTCCCGAAGTTGACGACCTTTCGGTCCCCGTCGTAGAAGCCGGGAACCTGGATCCCGTTCTCGCCGTCGTACCGGGCAGACAGGTCGATGCCCTTCTCCAGAGCGGCGACGAGGGTGAACGGCTTGAAGGTCGAGCCGGCCTGTGCCACTCCTCGCGTGGCCGAGTTGTACTGCTTCGTGACGAAATCAGGCCCGCCGTACACGGCCTTGACCGCACCGTCGGCCGGGTCGATCGAGACGATCGACGGCTTGAGGTTCGGTGACGCCGGGTGGTCCCCCTCGCGGGGGATGGTGGTCTCGGCGGTCTGGACCGCCATGGCCTGCATGTCCTTGTCGATCGTCGTGATGATCTTGTAGCCCTTGACCTCGAGGTCACCCTCGTCGTTCCCGGCAGCGACCCACTCGTTCTTCACCAGCTCCAGCAGGTAGCCCGCCTGGCCGCCCTTGGTGTTGGCCTGGACCTTGTCCTTGACCTCGGGGAAGGCGGCCTCCGCCTTCTCCGCAGCGGTGATGTACCCCTGGTCGGCCATGCGGTTGATCACGCGCTCCCACTTCTGCTGCGCGATCTCAGGGCTGACGGCGGGGTCGTAGTTCGTCGGGTTAGGGATGATCGCCGTGATCATCGCCGCCTGGGAGATGGTGAGCTCCGACGCCGGGACACCGAAGTACGTCTGCGCCGCGGCCTCGATCCCGTGCGCGCCACGACCGAAGTAGATGGTGTTGAGGTAGTTCCCGAGGATCTGCTCCTTCGGCTGCGTCTGCGTCAGGCGCAGGGCGAGCATGGCCTCGCGGAACTTGCCCGCGTAGCTGGAGATCGTCTCGTCGGAGTAGTAGCGCTCGGCGTACTGCTGGGTGATCGTCGAGGCGCCCTGTCGGGCGCCGCCCGAGAGGTTGTTCACGAGGGCGCGCCCCATGCCCTTGATGTCGATCCCGGAGTTCTCCCAGAAGGTGGCGTCCTCCGACGCGACGACGGAGTTGCCGACGTACTTCGGGAGCGTCTCGAACGGGACGATCACGCGGTTCTCGGTGAGGAAGTTCCCGATCTCCGTCACGCCGTCGGAGTAGTAGACCGTCGTCTTCTGCTGCTTGGCGTAGGCAGCCTCCGCAGGGACCGTGGTCGTGGCGTAGGCCGCGATGAACACTCCGGCGACCAGCGCGACGCCGGCCAGGAACGTCCCGAGCAGGACGCGCCACGACGGGAGCCAGCGGCGGAATCCCTTGACGTGGGACCGGGGGTAGTTGAAGAAGCGGCGCTTGCGCGCCGTGGTGCCCGTGCGCGCCGTGCCTCCGGTGCGCGCCGTGCCCTTCGTCTGCCTCGCGGAGCTCGCCACGGTTCACCTTCCTCTGGGGGTCACTTCAGGTCCGGACCGGACCGCGCTGCGCCCAGGGGGGAGGGCGACGGGGACGCGGGACATGCATCGGACCACCCTGAACAATAGGCCGTCAGCCCGTGAGGACAAGGACCTGCACAGGGGGAGGAGCATTGTTTCGCCACAGCCCCGCGGCAGTTCCGCCAGTCCTTCACAACTGGTCGGTCGCACGGGCCGCACAGCGTTCTATGCACCGGCGCATTGCGCAGCGGTTCGATTGCACCTAGCCTGTCGATGTATCGACTCGATACATCGAGCAGGTGAGCAAGCCCGAACCGCCCTCCGCGCGGCCACGGTCCCGGCGGAGGAGGAGGTGTCATGGCACGCAGTCGTTCGGACGTGCTGGAGACCGCCATCCTCGGCCTCCTGAACGAGTCCCCGCTGCACGGGTACGAGCTGCGGAAGCGGCTCAACCTGATGCTCGGCTCGTTCCGCGCCTTCTCCTACGGCTCCCTCTACCCGGCGCTCAAGGCGATGGTCGCGCACGGCCACATCGTCGGCACCGAGTCACCCACCACCCCTCCCCACGCACTGTCCGGCAAGCGTGCCCGGATCGTGTACCAGCTCACGGCCGAGGGCAAGGAGCGTCTCCAGACGGTCCTCGCGACCTCGGGACCGGCGGCCTGGGAGGACGAGAGCTTCGACGTCCGGTTCGCGTTCTTCGCGCAGACCGACGCCGAGACCCGACTCCGCATCCTCGAGGGCCGGCGCAGCCGGCTCACCGAGAGGCTGGAGTCGGTCAAGGAGTCCGCCGCCCGCACTCGCGAGCGCTTGGACGAGTACACCCTTGAGCTGCAGCGTCACGGCCTGGAACAGGTCGAACGTGAGGTTCGCTGGCTCGACGGACTGATCACGACCGAGCGCGACCGTCGTCGCACCCGGCCGTCGAGCGGCCCCGAGAACCATCACGGGCAAGACAACCACTAACTACGAAGCCGTCGGCGCGCAGCGCCTCCGGCACTGACAGCAAGGAGCGAGGATGTCCTCCATCCGCGTCGCCATCGTTGGCGTCGGAAACTGCGCATCTTCCCTGGTCCAGGGCGTGCACTACTACCGCGATGCTGACCCGAGCAGCACCGTGCCCGGACTGATGCACGTGCAGTTCGGTGACTACCACGTGTCCGACCTGGAGTTCGTCGCCGCTTTCGACGTCGACGCCAAGAAGGTCGGCTTCGACCTCTCGGAGGCCATCAACGCCTCGGAGAACAACACGATCAAGATCGCCGACGTGCCGCCCCTGGGCGTCACCGTCCAGCGCGGTGTGACGAACGACGGCCTCGGCAAGTACTACCGCGAGACCATCGAGGAGTCGGACGCCGAGCCGGTCGACATCGTCGCCGCACTCAAGGAGTCGGGCGCCGACGTGCTCGTCTGCTACCTGCCCGTCGGTTCGGAGATCGCCGCGAAGTACTACGCGCAGTGCGCGATCGACGCGGGCGTCGCGTTCGTCAACGCCCTGCCGGTCTTCATCGCCTCCGACCCCGAGTGGGCCGCGAAGTTCGAGGCCGCCGGTGTCCCGATCGTCGGCGACGACATCAAGTCGCAGGTCGGCGCGACCATCACGCACCGCGTGCTCGCGAAGCTCTTCGAGGACCGCGGCGTCGTGCTGGACCGTACGTACCAGCTGAACGTCGGCGGCAACATGGACTTCAAGAACATGCTCGAGCGCACGCGCCTCGAGTCCAAGAAGATCTCGAAGACGCAGGCCGTGACGTCGAACCTCGAGGGTCCCCTCGGCGGCAAGACCGAGGACCGCAACGTCCACATCGGTCCGTCGGACTACGTCGCGTGGCTCGACGACCGCAAGTGGGCCTACGTCCGCCTCGAGGGTCGCGCGTTCGGCGAGGTGCCCCTGAACCTGGAGTACAAGCTCGAGGTCTGGGACTCCCCCAACTCGGCCGGCATCATCATCGACGCCGTGCGCGCCGCGAAGATCGCCAAGGACCGCGGCGTCGGCGGCCCGATCCTCTCGGCCTCGACGTACTTCATGAAGTCCCCGCCGGTCCAGATGGAGGACACGAAGGGCCGTGCGGCTCTGGAGGCCTTCATCTCCGGTGAGAACGAGCGCTGATCCGTAGCGAGCCTGCGAGTGCAGGACCAGCGCGACCACAGACACCTGCGCTGATCCGTAGCGAGCCTGCGAGTGCAGGACCAGCGCGACCACAGACACCTGCGCTGACCTGACGCTCACGAGGAGGGTCCGGAACCTGAGGGTTCCGGGCCCTCTTCGCATGCCCGGCTGCGCCTCGCACGGGGGCCCGACGGCGCCTCCCGACTCCCGTCACCTCGCCCAGCCCGGGGCGCGGGGGCGAGATGGGTGCTCCCGCACGAGACGGGTCGTGCGGACGGTCTCCCAGGCCCCCGTCTCGGACCGAACCACCCGTCTCACCATCCTGCCCACCCCACCCCCGCACGGTGGCGCACCCCCGGATCCGGAGGGGCGCGCCGCCGTCGGGCCGTCCGGGGGCGGGGATCGCTCTCACCACCGCATACCCTGAACCGGTGGGTGTGATCTCGGAACTCGGCGTCCTGCTTCGGCTGCGCGACTTCAGGAAGCTCTTCGCCGTCCGGCTCGTCAGCCAGGCGGGCGACGGGATGTTCCAGGTCGGGCTGGCGTCGCTCCTCTTCTTCTCCCCGGAGTCCCAGGGCACGGCGGCGTCGATCGCCGCGGCGTTCGCGGTGATGCTGGCCCCGTTCACGATCGTGGGTCCGTTCGCGGGGGTCTTCCTCGACCGGTGGAGCCGGCGCCAGGTCCTGGTGTGGGGGAACGCGGTGCGCGTGGTCCTGACGGCCGCGACCGCGGTCCTCATGCTGACCACGGGCGTGACGCCGTGGATCTACGTGCTGGCGCTGGCCACGCTCTCGGTCAACCGCTTCCTGCTCGCGGGCCTGTCGGCGGGCCTGCCGCGCGTGGTCGACGGTCCGCTGCTGCTCACGGCGAACTCGCTGACCCCCACGCTGGGCGCCGCGGCGGCCTTCGTGGGCGGTGGCATCGGCTTCCTGCTGAGCCTGACGTTCGAGCCGGGGCGGGAGAAGGACTCGGTCGCGCTGGTGTGCGCGGCCCTCGTGTTCGGGGCGGCGTCGTTGCTGGCGCTGCGCATGTCGCGCGGGCTGCTGGGGCCGGACAAGCCTGCGGAGGCGGCGATCGCGACGGAGATCGCGAAGGTCGCGCGCGGCCTCGCGGACGGTGCCCGCTATCTCGTCGCGCGGCGCACACCGGGTCAGGCTCTCATGGTCATGGCGACGCACCGGTTCCTGTACGGGGTCACGTTCATCGCGTCGATCCTCATCTCGCGCAACCTGCTCTCGGACCCGGGCGACACGAACGCGGGCCTGGCGACGTTCGCGACGGTCGTGGGCCTCACGGGGGTCGGTGGAGCGCTCGCCGTCGTGCTGACCCCGACGCTCTCGCGGTACACCGGGCCGCACCTGTGGATCGCGCTCATGCTGGGTCTGGCCGCGATGAGCCAGCTCCTGCTGGCCACGACGCCGTCGCGCACGATCGTGTTCGCGGGCGCGCTGCTGCTGGGCCTCGCTGCGCAGGCGACGAAGATCGCGGTGGACACGATCGTGCAGCGCGACACCGCGGACGCCTTCCGGGGACGAGCCTTCGCGTTCTACGACGTCCTGTACAACGCGGCGTTCGTGGGAGCTGCGGCTCTCGCGGCGTTCACGCTGCCGGACACGGGGTACTCGCGTCCGGTCTTCGTGGTCCTCGCGGTCGCTTACGCGGCCGCCGCGATGGTCTTCGGCCGGTTCGGCGCACGGCACGCCGCGGGGCCCGACGGCGCTGCTCCCCTTCCCGAGGCGGCTCCCGACGGGCACCCCGCCGCGGGGTGAGGTAGCCCACCCGCTCGTTCTCCGCACCGCCTCGCGCCGCCGCGGACCGCCGTCGTGCCACCGATGAGTCCTGCCCGGAAAAGGAGTCGTCATGACCGGGGGGAATATCCGAGGATGGCTGAGCGTAGTTCTCGTAGGGCGTACGACATCCCGACCGACGCTCCCCTCTCGCTGCGCGCCGTCCCCCGTCGCGTGAGTGCGCACCGACCCCACAGGAGAGCCCATGCAGGTACCGCAGAGCACCGCCCCGTCCTTACCCGTCTCGGAGAAGCTGTCACGGGAGAACTTCCTCGTGATCGCGCTCCTCCTGGTCTCGGCGTCGGTCGTGATCCTCAACGAGACGACCATGGGCGTCGCCCTCCCTCACCTCATGGAGGAGATGGGGATCACGGCGTCGACCGGCCAGTGGCTGACCACCGCCTTCATGCTCACGATGGCGGTCGTCATCCCGGCGACGGGCTTCCTGCTCCAGCGTCTCGGCACGCGCGGGGCGTTCCTGCTCGCGATGTCGCTGTTCAGCGCGGGCACGGCCCTGGCGGCGTTCGCGCCGGGCTTCGGCTGGCTCCTCGGTGCCCGCGTCGTGCAGGCGTCGGGCACGGCGATCATGATGCCTCTGCTCATGACGACCATCATGACGCTCGTCCCGCCGTCGGCCCGTGGCCGGATCATGGGGAACGTCGCGATCGTCATGGCCGCAGCCCCGGCCCTCGGGCCCACGCTGTCCGGACTGATCCTCGAGACCCTCTCCTGGCGCTGGATCTTCGGCCTCGTGCTGCCGATCGCCCTCGTCGCCCTCGTGTTCGGCGCGAAGTACGTCAAGGACTCCGCCGACCGTACACACACGCGCCTCGACCCGCTGTCGTTGTTCCTCGCCGCCCTCGCGTTCGGTGGCCTGGTCTTCGGCCTCTCGAACCTGGGTGAGGCCGCACGTGCCACGCCGGCCGTGCCCGTGTGGATCCCGCTCGTCGTCGGGCCCGTGTTCCTCGTGCTGTTCGTCGCACGCCAGCTCGTCCTGCAGCGCCGCGACGCGGCGCTGCTCGACCTGCGCGTGTTCTCCTCGCGCGGCTTCACGGTCTCGCTCGGCATCATGTCGGTCGCGATGATCGCGCTGTTCGGCTCGATCATCCTGCTGCCGCTGTACCTGCAGAGCTCGCTGGGTCTCGACCCGGTCTACACGGGTCTGATGATGCTGCCGGGCGGCCTGATCATGGGTCTGCTGGGTCCGACCGTCGGTCGCCTCTACGACCGCCTCGGCCCGCGCCCCCTGGTCCTGCCGGGGCTCAGCGCGGTCGCGGTCTCGCTCGCGGCGCTGACCACGGTCGGCGCGACGACGTCGCCGTGGTTCGTCCTGGGCGCGCACGTCGTGCTGAGCCTGGGCCTGGCCTTCGTGTTCACGCCGCTGTTCACGGGTGCGCTCTCGGCGCTCAAGCCGTCGCTGTACTCGCACGGCAGCGCCATGATCGGCACGGTGCAGCAGCTCGCGGGCGCGGCCGGCACGGCCCTGTTCATCGCCGTCATGACCTCGCACGAGGTCGCCCGGGCCGCCGAGGGCGCGAGCCCGCAGGTCGCCCTCGCCGACGGTGTGTCCTCGGCGTTCGTCTGGGGCGCCGTGGTCATGCTCGTCGCGGTCGCGCTGTCGTTCCTGCTGCGCAAGCCGGCGGTCGTGGAGGCCCCGGCCCTCCTGTCCGACGACGTCACGCCCGTCGCGCAGGACGCTCCCGTCCTCGAGAAGGCGGGCGAGGCGACCGAGCGCCGCTGACGGTTCGACCGGTCCCGCAGGGGACCGTGCGCGAAGGGCGGGCACCGAC
>NZ_JBHUAD010000186.1:0-8122 GCF_042789955.1 Oerskovia sp. NPDC056781 | reverse complement strand
GCCTCGTGTTTTATGTCGGGCCCCCCCCGGTCCCGGCCCCCCCCCCCCACCCCCACGCTCGGTGCGCACACCGACCCGACCCGGCCGCCCACGACGTCACGCACGGCCGGCCCCCTCCAGGACGTCGCGCACCAGGGCGACCACGTCGGCAGGGCGGAGGAGCTGCGCACGGTCGACGACGAGCACCGTCCACCCGCACCGTCGCAGCGCGTTGAGCCGCGCGCGGTCGCGCCGGATGCGGTCTGGCGAGTCATGATGTGCCCCGTCGTACTCGACGGCGACCTTGAGCACCGGCCAGGCGAGGTCGACGCGCGCGACGAACCGGCCGGAAGCGTCGCGCACCACGTGCTGGGTGACGGGCCGAGGCAGTCCTGCGAGGACGAGGAGCAGCCGGAGCGCGGTCTCACGCGGGGACTCCGCGCCGGGGTCGCACAGCGCGAGCACCCCGGGCACGCGCCGCACCCCCCGCTCACCTCGGAGCTCTGCCGCTGCGGCGAGGACCTCGTCGACCGGGATCCGGGAGCATGCGAGCAGAGCGTCGATCAGGGGCACAGCCACTGGGACGGGTTCGAGCCGCGCCAGGTCGAGCATGGTGCGCACGGGGGACGTGATGAGACCGAAGCCGCTCCGGCGGCACACGTCCTCCGGATCGAGAGTCGCGGACCGCACGGTCAGCCGGGCGCGCGACCGGACCCGGCGCGGCGGTGGGACCGCCATCTCGACGGGGTCGTTCGCCCCGACCTGGCGGGCTCCCCAGCACCAGGCGGCGCTCCGCCCGCAGACCACGGGGTCCGCGCCCAGCGCCGCCCGCGCGGCGAGGATCATCGTGCCGTGGTCGAGCGGTTCGGCGGCGTCCAGGTGGACCCCGCGCAGGAGGGCACGGTACGCCGGTCCGCGGAGTCGGGACGCAGTCGTCAGGGACAGGGCGGTGCGTCGCCGGAACGGCTCGCCGCGCAGCGGCCGGGGGACGGGGGAGGTGCGCATGGCGCAGTCTTGCGCGGTCGGTCCGGGGGCCGGTCGCCGCTGTCCACCGCCTGTGGGCAGCGGACCATGGGCGCAGCCTGTGGACGAGTGTGGGGCCGGCCGCAGGCGGCGGGGGCGTTCGCCGAGTGTGCAGTTCGGGCTGTCACGAGCGTCCGATGACAGCCCGAAGTGCACACTCGACGAGACGACCCGACCTGCCCCGCCCCCGCGGCCGCACCGCACGAGCCGAGCGACGCCGTCGGGCAGGAGCGGCAGGGTGGAGCGCGCAACGCCCCCTCAGCCCACCTCGCCGAACGCCGCCGCGAAGCGTGGCAGGCTCGCCTCGAGCGTCTCCATGCTCGCCGTGAGCGAGATACGGAACCGGCCCGGGGTCTCGAAGTACTTCCCGCCCAGGACCAGGACGTCGTGGTCGGCGAGAAGGGCCTCGAAGGCGCGGTCGTCGGGGTCGGGGGAGCGGGGGAAGAGGTAGAACGTGCCCTCGGGGCTGTGCAGGTCGTAGCCGATGTCTCGCAGCCCGGCGACCATGAGGTCGCGTTTGTGCTGGTAGAGCGCGACGTCGAACGGGATGCGCTCCAGGAGCGGCAGCGCGTGCTGGAGGACGGCGTTGGGGAACGCGTAGCCGATCGCGATCTGGAGCGCCTCGATCGCGGGCCGCAGGTCCTCGCGCCCAGGCAGGGTCGGCGGGACCGCGAGGTACCCGATGCGCTGGCCGGGCGCGAGGAGCGTCTTGCCGTAGCTGTAGGCCAGCAGGGTCCACGGGTAGACCTCGGCGGGGCTGTGGAACTCCGTGCCGTCGTAGACGATCCGGTGGTACGGCTCGTCCGACACCACGAAGATGCGGCGCCCGTTCCGCGCCGTGGCCTCGTCGAGCGACGTCGCCAGACGGCGCAGCTCGTCCAGGGGGTACACGCGTCCGGTCGGGTTGTTGGGCGTGTTGACGAGCACGACGCGGGTGCGCGGCGTGATCGCGTCCACGATCGCGCCGAGGTCCAGGTCGAACGTCTCGGGGGAGATCGGCACCTTGACCGGTACGAGCCCGGCCTCGCGCACGATCACCTCGTACGCGAACCAGGGCGGCACGCTGTAGACGACCTCGTCGCCCGGGTCGCACACCAGCTTGAGCGCGAGGGCCAGGGCGGTGAATCCGCCCGTGGTGAGGTGCACGTCGTCGGGATCGAAGGGCAGGTCCACCACGTCCCGCAGCGACTCCGCGGCCGCGGCCCGTGCGGCGGGCTCGCTGACCTTGTACCCGAACCAGTGCTCGTCGCGCGGGACGGCGCTCGCACGCAGCGCCTCGACGTACTCGGTCGGGGCCGGGTCGTGAGGGTTGCCGAACGTCAGGTCGAGGACCCCGGGGCGGGCCCGGCGCTCGGGGTACTCGTGCGCGAAGAATCCGAGCAGGAAGTCGAACGGTGTGGACCGCGCGAGGTCTCGCGCGCGTCGGGAGATCGTCTCGTCGGCCATGGGAGCTCCTCGCTCGGGCGACGGCGGGGTGGACGGCGGTGTCCGTGAGGTGGTCGCCGGGTCGGCGACGGTGGTCGCGGCGGGCGGCAGCGGGCCGCGCGGAACAGGCGGTTCCACGCTAGCACCGGGCCTGCGGACCGGCCGGGGCGAGGTGGGGAGGCCCGACGGCGCCGCTCACCCCGGGGCGCGTACCGCTCCGTCGGCGGGCCGGCCGTGGGCGACCTCACACCCTTTCCTGACGGGTCGACACGTTAGGATGGTTCGTCTGTCCGACTTCGTAGTTGGGGCGGTCGAACGGTCTGCGGCATCCCGCGACACGTCTCGATCCGGGCTGGAAACCCCACGATCCCCGCTGCGTCCCCGAAGGTCGGTCATGCCCGTTTCCCCTCCCTCCACCTCTGCGCCCTCGGCCCAGGTGGCACCTCCCTCCGCCGAGCCCCACGGCTTCGCTCCGGTCGAGCAGGACGCGCCGGTCGAGACCGGCCCCCGTCGCTGGTGGATCCTCGTCATCCTCGCGCTGACGCAGCTCCTCGTCGTGCTCGACGGCACGATCGTGAACATCGCCCTCCCGCAGGCCCAGGTCGAGCTCGGCCTGACCGACACGCAGCGTCAGTGGGTCGTCACGGCCTACGCGCTCGCTTTCGGCGCGCTCCTGCTCCTGGGCGGGCGGATCGCGGACTACTGGGGTCGCAAGCGCACCTACCTGCTGGGCATGGTGGGCTTCGGCGTCGCATCGCTGCTCGCGGGCCTCGCGCGCAACGGCACCGAGCTCGTCGCGATGCGCGGGCTCCAGGGTGTCTTCGCCGCACTGCTCGCGCCCGCCGCGCTCGCGCTGCTCACGGTCTCGTTCCCGCATGGCCGCCAACGGAACACCGCGTTCGCGGTCTTCGGGTCGGTCGCGGGGGTGGGCGCCGCCGTCGGGCTGGTCCTGGGCGGTGCCCTGACCGAGTTCGCCGACTGGCGCTGGTGCCTGTGGGTCAACGTGCCGGTCGTGGTGGTCGCGCTGGTCGCGGGCCAGCTGCTGATCCGTGAGAGCAAGGCCGAGGGGGACAACCGGTACGACGTCCTGGGGACGGTCGTCGTGGTGCTCGGCCTCGGCTCGCTCGTCTACGGGTTCACGCTCGCCGAGCACAGCTGGGCCGCACCGGAGACGATCGCGTGCCTCACGGCGGGCGTCGTCCTCCTGGCGCTGTTCGTGTGGGTCGAGTCGCGCGTCGCGCAGCCGCTGCTCCCGCTGCGCGTCCTGACGGACAAGGTCCGCGCGGGCGCGTTCGCGCTGCAGGCGATCTTCGGTGCGCTCATGATCGGTGCGCTCCTGTACCTTGCGCTCCACCTGCAGATCGTCATGGGTCTCTCGCCCCTGCAGGCGGGCCTGGGCACGCTGCCCATGACGATCATGACGCTCGTCCTGGCACCCGTGGTCACGCAGCTTCTCGCGCGGTTCGGCCCCCGGCCGCTCATGATCGGCGGGCCGCTGGTCGCCGCGGCCGCGCTCGTCCAGCTGAGCCGGATCACGGTGGACGGTGCGTACGCGGTCGAGGTCCTGCCGGCTCTGCTCGTGCTGGGCGCGGGCATGGCGCTGGTGCTGGTGCCGCTGCAGAACGTCGCGCTCTCGGGTGTCGAGCCGCACGACGCGGGCGCCGCGAGCGCGACCGTCAACGCCTCGATGCAGATCGGCGGCTCGATCGGGCTGTCCGTCTTCACGACGCTCTACGTGGGCGCGGTCGCCGGGGCCGTCGTCACGGACGAGGCGTCACAGCTCGCGGCGTTCGTCGACGGCTACTCGGCGGTGTTCGTGGCGACCGCGGTCACGCTGGTCGCGGGCGCCGTCCTCGCGGCCGTGCTGATCCGCGGTCCTCGCGAGCGCCTCCTGCCGCAGGGTGACCAGGTCGCGGTGCACCTGGGCTGAGTCGGTCCGGGTGGACGCGCCGCCGGCCCGTCGGCGAGTGTGCAGTTCGGGCGGTCTCTCGGCCTCCGGGACAGCCCGAACTGCACACTCGACGGTCCGGGCCCGTACCGGACCGGGGTGAGCGACGCCGTCGGGCGTGCTGGGGAGACGCCCGGCCCCCGGGGCCGCGCAAGCAGGGCGTCAGCCCGCGAGGAGCGCCCGGATGTCCCGCTCGGCCTGACCGGGCGACGCCGTCCGGCAGCCCTTGTCGACCCAGCCCTGGATCAGGCGAGGCTCGTCGCGCAGCAGCCCCCAGCCACGGCGCAGCAGGGTGCGCGGCGGCTTGCGCGACTCCCCGAGGTCGCGCAGCAGACGGAACCAGAACGTCATGAGCCGGGGCCTGCGCAGACAGATCGCGTCGGCCAGGATGCCCTCGGCCCGGCAGGCCGCGACGAGCTCGGCCGCGAAGATCCCCTCCGCGATCACGAGCCGCGACCCGCTCACGTCGAGCTGCGTCGTGCCCGTGCGGCGCGACGTCGGGATGTCGTAGACCGGGACGTCCGAGCGGCCCGTCGTGACGAGCGCGAGCAGCGCCTCCATGGCGCTCGCCGAGTCCCAGCTCCCGGGGGAGTCCCAGTCGACGATCCCGAAGCGCTGCGGCATCCCGGGGTGGTCGACGTCGTGGTAGAAGTCGTCGAGCTCGACGACCGGCAGGCCCAGACGCCGGGTGAGCGATGTCTTGCCCGAGCCCGACGGCCCCGTCAGCAGGACGATCCGACGGGGAGGGACACGCGTGCCCTCGGGCAGGTCGAAGAGGCCGTTCGTCACCCGACCATTCTCCCAGCCCGCGGACCTACCCGGGTGCGCGGCGCCGTCGGGCACGGGCTGGGCCCAGCGCGGGCGCCGAACCTGTGCACCCAGTGGGAGCCCGTACGGGAACTACGTACGTACCGAACTGTGCGGGCGCCCCTGATGTGGGCGCCGCGACGCGCGGCCTAGCGTGACGGCACACGATGCCGCGACAACGGTGCCGCGGCCGTGCTGGGGAGGCGGTCGATCATGCAACGCAGCAGACGGTCCGTGAGGCGGTGGCTCGCCGGAGTCGCCGCGACGGCAGTGGTGGCGGTACCGCTCGTCGCGCAGGTACCCGTGGCGTCCGCGGCCGAGGCGTGCGCGCCCGCGTGGTCGGCGTCGTCGGCGTACACGGGCGGGAGCGTCGCGTCGTACAGCGGGTCCAACTACAAGGCGTCCTGGTGGACCCAGGGCGAGACACCGGGGACGCAGCAGTGGGGGGCGTGGAAGATCGTCGGGCCCTGCGGGACGGACCCGACGGGCACGACGGGAGGGACGACGGGCGGCGACCCGACGGGCACGACCGGTGGGACGACCGGCACGACCGGTGGCACGACCGGCTCCACGGGCGGCACGACCGGAGGCGACCCGACCGGCGCCGACCCCGGCACCCCCATCTCCACCAACCCGCAGGAGAAGTGCCGTCCCGACGGGCTCGCCGTCAACAAGACCGTCGACGTGCCCTACTGCGACGTGTACGACGAGGCCGGGCGCGAGAAGCTGCCCAACGGGCTCGACCGCCGCGTGATCGGGTACTTCACGTCGTGGCGGACGGGCAAGGAGGGGACGCCGTCGTACCTGGCGAGCGACATCCCGTGGACCAAGCTGTCGCACGTCAACTACGCGTTCGCGCACGTCGGACCGGACTCGAGGATCTCGGTGAACGCCGAGTCGGCGACGAGCGAGGCGACGGGCCTGACGTTCGCGGGCGCCGAGAACGCTCTCGACCCGACCGTCCCCTACAAGGGCCACTTCAACCAGCTCACCAAGTTCAAGAAGCAGCACCCGGGCGTGCGCACGCTCGTGTCGGTCGGCGGCTGGGCCGAGACGGGCGGCTACTTCGGGGTCGACGGGAACCGTGTCGCCTCGGGCGGCTTCTACACCCTCGACACGCAGGCCGAGTACGACGCGTTCGCGGCGTCCGCGGTCGCGATGGTGCGGACCTACGGGTTCGACGGGATCGACATCGACTACGAGTACCCGACCTCGAACGTCAAGGCCGGGAACCCGGACGACTTCCAGATCGCGGACGCGCGGCGTGGGCAGCTCTGGAAGAACTACGAACAGCTCATGAAGACCACGCGCGAGGCCCTCGACAAGGCCGCCGCGCAGGACGGCGAGTACTACATGCTGACCATCGCGGCCCCCGCGTCCGGGTGGCTGCTGCGTGGTATGGAGGTCTTCCAGATCATGCCGTACCTCGACTACGTCAACGTGATGTCCTACGACCTGCACGGGACGTGGAACGACTTCGTGGGCGGCAACGGCGCCCTGTTCGACGACGGCAAGGACGGTGAGCTCGCAGCCGCAGGCGTCTACGGGGCGTACGACGGGATCGGGTACCTCAACGCCGACTGGGCCGCGCACTACTTCCGCGGGGCCGTGCAGGCCGGGCGCATCAACATCGGCGTCCCGTTCTACACGCGTGGCTGGACCAACGTGCAGGGCGGGACCAACGGCCTGTGGGGCAAGGCGGCGCTGCCCGACCAGACCAAGTGCCCGCCCGGCACGGGCCCCTCGCTGGGCGGCACGTCCAAGTGCGGCAACGGCGCGGGCGGGATCGACAACATCTGGTACGACGTCGACAAGGCCGGGGCGAAGATCCCTGCGGGCGGCAACCCGATCTGGCACATGCTGAACCTGCAGAACGGCAAGGTCGGCTCGTACGCGGCGGCCTACGGCGCACCGACCGGTCCGCTGACCGGGACCTACCAGCACAACTTCGACCCGGTCACCAAGACCGAGTGGTGGTGGAACGCGCAGACGAAGTCGTTCATCTCGGGCGACTCCGACCAGGCGATCCAGGCCAAGGCCGACTACGTGGTCGCGGGCGGCTACGGCGGCCTCATGATCTGGGAGCTGGCCGGGGACTACGGCCTGGACCCGGCGAGCGGCGAGTACGGCATGGGCGACAGCCTCGTGACGCGCATGCACTCGACGTTCTCCACCGCGGCGCCCTACGGAGCGGCCAAGTCCAAGACCGCGACGCCCGCGCAGGCGATCGACCTCGGGGTCTCCTTCTCGGAGTTCGCGCTCGGGGACAACAACTACCCGATCAACCCCCGGGTGACGTTCTCGAACAGGTCGACGGTCGCGATCCCGGCGGGGTCGACCATCGCGTTCGACTTCGCGACGACCACGTCCGCGACGATCGGCGAGCAGAACGGCTGGGGCATCACGACGGTCGCGGGGCACTCGGGCAACAACGTGGGCGGGCTCAAGGGGGACCTGCACTCGGCGACGCTCAAGGTGCCCTCGGGCGGCATCCCGGCGGGGGGCTCGGCGTACACCAAGCTGTCGTGGCGGCTGCCCATGGCGCAGATCTCGAACGTCCGCGTGACGATCGGGACGAACACCTACGCCACGACCTACGACCACCCGCGCGGTGTGCAGGTCGTGAACCCGGTGGTCTCCGGCGGGACGACGGGCGGGACCCCAGGCGGGAGCCCGGGCGGCAACACCGGCGGAGCCGGGTGCTCGGCGGCCCCGTGGGTCGCCGGGACGGCGTACAACGGCGGAGCGCAGGTCACGCACGCGGGCCACAGGTGGTCCGCCCGGTACTGGACGCAGGGCAACGCCCCGGTCGCCAGCGACTGGGGGCCGTGGAAGGACGAGGGGGCGTGCTGACCCCCTGAGGCCGGTGCCGAGGTAGAGGAATCGCGGCGGGGTGGTTGGGGGGGGGCCACAACCAACAACCCGGCCCCCCCCCCCCCC
>NZ_JBHUAD010000185.1:0-8137 GCF_042789955.1 Oerskovia sp. NPDC056781 | reverse complement strand
CCCCGCGGGCCCGGCCTCCGGGCTGTCCTGACCGCCGCCCGGCCACCACACCGGGTGGCGTCCGACATGGCCGCTTGGCACACTATTCGACCTCCCTTCCCGGCCCGACGACGGCGCGCACCGTCGCGCCCCGCGTCCGGCACGGCCGGGCGCCCGCACGGGTCCCGGGCGCGCGTTCCCTCTGGAAGGATGAGCACATGACTACCGAGAACGACCCCATCGCCCAGGACGCCACCCGGGACATCGCCGACGTCGCAGCCGTCGAGGTCATCACCTCCGCCGCCGTCCACCTCATGAGCGCCGCAGCCGTGAAGTGCGGCCTCGCCGAGGACGCCGTCGAGAAGGAGCACCTGGACCTCGACGAGGCGCGCAAGCTCATCAACGCCCTCGCCGCGCTCGTGACGGCCTCGGCCCCCGACATCGGCAACCAGCACGCCCGTTCGCTCCGCGACGGCCTGCGCTCGCTCCAGCTCGCGTTCCGCGAGGCCTCGGTCTACCCCGACGCCCTGGGCGAGGGCCCGGGCGAGAAGTACACGGGCGCGGTCAGTTGAGCACCCCGCCGGGCGGGCAGCCGACGCCTCCCCCGCCGTCCAGCACGCACGGGCGCGACGACGTCGTGCCCCCGCCCGGCGGAACCCCCGGCCCGCCGCCCGCTCCCCCGGCGTTCGTGCCGGGCGCCACGACCCCGCTCCCGCACGGGCCCGCCCCCCAGACGCAGGCCTACCTGTCCGCCGCGGACAGGACGGGACCGGAGACCGGACCCGCACGAACCCGATCGGGGCGCGGGAGGACCGTCGCGATCCTCGTGCTCTCCGCCGCGTTGGTCGTCGCGCTGGGGCTCGCGGCCTACCTCCTGGTCACGACCCTGAGCTGGCAGGACCGCAGCGAGCAGTGGGAGAAGGAGTCCCGTGAGCTCGGCCGACAGGTCGCGCAGCTCGACGCCGACCTCGACGGCGCGAACGCCGAGCTCGAGTCCGCGCGCTCCCAGCTCACGACGGCCCAGGACCGGATCACCGCGCTCGCGAACGAGAAGGCCCAGCTGGGCGACGAGAACGTGGCCTCGCAGCAGTACCTCGACTACCAGGCGCGCATCTCCGAGGCCGCCGGCACGGTGGCCGGTGCCCTCGGCCAGTGCACCACCGCCCAGGACGAGCTCATCGGCTACCTCAACAACCGTGACGCCTACAACCCGGACGACCTCGCGCGCTTCGCGACCCAGGTCGACGACCTGTGCAACGCTGCGACCGCCGCCAACACCGAGCTCCAGAAGGAGCTCGAGAAGTGAGACGCACGCGACGCCACGGGCGCCGGTCGTCCGGCCCGGTGACCTCGGCCGTCGCCGTGTCGCTCGTCGCGGCCCTGGCCGCGGGGTGCGGGGTCCTGCCGGAGCTGCCCGAGCCCATGCCGACCTCGGTCGTGCCCAGCGTGGCTCCCCAGGCCGATCCCGTCGGGTCGGAGAACCTGTCCCCCGACGGCTTCGACGCGGTCAAGCGGATGGCGGTGCGCATCCGCAACGTCGGGTGCTCGTCCCTCTCGACCGGTTCGGGCTTCGCGCTCGACGACCGCACGCTCATCACCAACAAGCACGTGGTCGAGGGGTCGAAGTCCCTCCAGGTCCTGACGTACGACGGCCGCGACATCCAGGTCGAGACGGCGAGCGCAGCCGGGCTCGCGGACCTCGCGATCGTGCGCACGAGCGACGACCTCCCCTCGGCCCCGACGCTCGCGACCGCCGACCCGGCCCAGGGCGACACCGTGACGGTCGTCGGCTACCCCGAGGGAGGCCAGCTCACGGTCACGCAGGGCAAGGTCGTGGGGACCGCCACCGACCCCCTGCACGAGAACCTGGGCCAGGTGCTCGTGACCGACGCGCAGGTCGAGCCCGGCAGCTCGGGATCGGCCGCGCTCAACGAGGCCGGCGAGGTGATCGGCGTGGTCTACGCGAAGTCGACCGACGCGTCGCTCCTCGTGCCCGTCTCGACGCTGCGCGCGATGCTCGACGACGCGTCAGCCTTCGCGACCCTGCCGCCCTGCTCGTAGGCTGCGAGGCATGAGCAGCGACAGCAGCAAGGACGCGGCCGGTCGGCCCGAACCCTCCTTCATCACGCGCGCGGCGAGCGAGGCCTTCTCGGTGCGCAAGGTCTTCGGCGACGCCTACGAGCGCGACGGGACCCTCGTGATCCCCGTGGCGAAGGTGTGGGGCGGCACCGGGACGGGCTACGGGTACGGCGTCGGTGCGCTCGACGGGTCGACGGGTCCCTCGGCCGGCGACGCCGGGCAGGGCGAGGGCCCGGGAGAGGGAGCCGGGGGCGGCGGGGGCTACGGCGTGCACGTGCGTCCCGTCGGCGTCTACTCGGTAGGCCCCGACGGCACGCGCTGGCACCCCGCCCTCGACCTCAACCGAGTCATCCTGGGGGGCCAGGTCGTGGCCATGGTGGTCGCGCTCGTAGGCGGCTGGGTCCTGGGGCGCCGTCGCCGCTGAACCACCGCGTGCGTGCGCTGCGCAGCGAGAGGCGGGCCGCGTCGTCGGGCGCCCGCAGGGCACGCGTGCTCCCCGCAAGCACCCGACGACGCCACGCCGGCAGGTCAGTCCGCGCGCCCGATGCGCAGCTCGAGCGAGTCGACCCGCTCCGAGACCACGTCGTTTCCCGCGAGGGCCGCGTTGACCTGCGCCAGCACGGCGTCCAGGCCACGCCGGTCGAGCCCCGAGTCGATCGAGAGCACGACGGCGACCTCGGCGCTGCGCCCCGTCTCGGCGCGGACCGCCGCGACGTGCTCGATCCCCGAGACCGCTCCCGCGATCTCTGCCGCGACGTCGGCCGCGACCACGCCGTCCGCGACCGCGGGTGCCCACGGCTTGCCCTGCGCGAGCGCCCACACCGCGGGGCGCGGGACCAGGACCGTGACCGGTCCCGACGGGTCGAGGACCAGCAGGGACCAGTCCTCGCTCACGGCCGACAGGGCGGCCCGCGGCGCGTCGACCGGGACCGGGCGCGCGTCAGGCCGCCAGGCGGCCATGCTCGCGACGCTCGAGAACACCGGGAGCGCCCGCCGCCCGTCGGGAGCCTCGAGCGCCACGACGCCCGCCGAGGCCTCCTTGTCGACCTTCTGCCCGTGCTCGCCGACGCCCGACTTCTCGAGCTCGGCCAGGATGGGGATGAGCAGCCGCGTGCGGCCGAGCCGGGCGACGACCTCGGTGAGGCCCGCCGTCCCCGCCGAGAAGTCCGCCAGGACGCTCGTGAGCGCCGGGTCGGCCGAGCCGTCGTCGTCCGAGAAGCCCGAGGACGGAGGCAGCGCCTTGCCCGTCCCCTCGCCCGCCGGGCCCTTCGAGAACGGCGACGCGCCGTGCGCGTGCCCCGCGTGCGGGTCCTCGGGACCCGGGGAGAGCGAGGTCGACGAGGTCACGGACGGCCTGCCACGTCGAGGGCCTGGGGCAACGTGAAGGCGCCCGCGTACAGGGCCTTGCCGACGATGGCCCCCTCGACGCCCTCGCCCACGAGCGCGCGCAGCGCCTCGAGGTCCGCGAGGCTCGAGATGCCTCCCGACGCGACGACCGGGGCGTCGGTGCGCGAGGCGACCTCGCGCAGCAGGTCGATGTTCGGGCCGCGCAGCGTCCCGTCCTTGGTCACGTCGGTCACCACGTAGCGCGAGCAGCCGGCGGCGTCGAGGCGCTCGAGGACCTCCCACAGGTCCCCGCCCTCCTGCGTCCAGCCGCGGGCCGCGAGCGTCGTGCCGCGCACGTCGAGCCCGACCGCGATCGCGTCACCGTGCTCGGCGATGACCTTGGCCGTCCACTCGGGGTTCTCGAGGGCCGCGGTACCGAGGTTCACGCGCGAGCAGCCCGTCGCGAGCGCACGGGCCAGGGACTCGTCGTCCCGGATGCCCCCGGAGAGCTCGACCTCGACGTCGAGGCGCGCGACGACGTCGGCCAGGAGCTCGGCGTTCGAGCCACGACCGAAGGCCGCGTCGAGGTCCACGAGGTGCACCCACTCGGCGCCGCCGGCCTGCCAGTCGAGGGCCGCCGACAGCGGGTCGCCGTACGAGGTCTCCGAGCCCGCCTCCCCCTGGACGAGGCGCACCGCCTGCCCGGCGGCGACGTCGACGGCGGGAAGCAGGACGAGACGATCGGTCATGAGGTGGTCCTTCCGAGGATTCACGAGGGGGTGGGGCGCGAGCGCTGGGCGCGTGCGCCGGGTGACGCGATGGAACGGGCGGCGACGGGCGGGACCGGCCCCGCCCGCACGGGAGGTCAGAGCGAACGGACCCAGTTCTCCAGGAGTCGGGCACCGGCGTCGCCGGACTTCTCCGGGTGGAACTGCGTCGCGGAGAGCGGACCGTTCTCGACGGCCGCGACGAACCGGCCGCCGTGGTCGGACCACGTGACGAGCGGGGCGCGGAACGCCGCGCCCACGGGCTCGTCGACGCCGAGCGAGAAGTGGCGGGCCGCGTAGGAGTGCACGAAGTAGAACCGCTCGTCGGCGATCCCGTCGAACAGCACCGAGCCCTCGGGCACCTCGACCGTGTCCCACCCCATGTGCGGGACCACGGGCGCCTCGAGGCGGTCGACGATGCCCGGCCACTCCCCGAGCCCCTCGGTGAGGGTGCCGTGCTCGTCGCCCTCGTCGAACATGACCTGCATGCCGACGCAGATCCCGAGCACGGGACGGCCGCCCGCGAGGCGGCGCTCGACGATCTGGTCGCCGCGCACGGCCTTGAGCCCCGCCATGACGGCGGCGAAGGCCCCGACGCCGGGCACGACCAGCCCGTCGGCCTCCGACGCGCGCGCACGGTCCGCGGTCAGCTCGACGCGCGCGCCGACCCGCTCGAGCGCACGCACCGCCGAGCGGACGTTGCCGAAACCGTAGTCCAGGACGACGACCGAGGGCCCCTCGCTCACTTCTTGCGCGCCTTGCGGGCGGAGGCCGTCAGCAGGCGCATGGCCTTCCAGCGCGAGATGTCCGAGCTGGGGACGACGCCCTGGAGGTCCGCGACGGTCGCGTGGCCGGTGACGAGGTCCTCGAGCTCCTCGGGGGCACCGCCGAGCACGAGGCCGGGGGCGAGGGTGTCGCCCTCGACCCCGTCCTCCCAGCGCGTCGCGGTGAGCTGCTCGCCGCGACGCGTGAGGAGGATCAGGGGCACGCCCTTGACGAGCGTCGAGATGGCGGCCGCCGCCCGCTGAGGGGCGTCGCCCGACAGGTCGCGCAGGACGGCCAGCGCGCCGATACCGGTGGGCACGGCGTCGACCTCGATCTGCGCGATCGAGCACGCCGCCGCGAGCGGCTCGGCGCCCGCGATCTGCGTCACGAGGACCGCGACCTCGGGATCTGAGGACGGACTGAGCAGGCTCGAGATGTCGTCCGGGATCTCCAGGTCCAGCTCGGGCTCGTCGGCGGGGTTCTGCGGGGTGGTCATGTCGTCCGTCTCGGTCGTCCGCGGGTCGCGGGGGTGATCGCCGTGCTCAGGCCCGTCGGGCTGAGCGGGGGTGGTCGGCTCGGAGGTCACAGGGCGCCCTTGGTCGACGGGATGCCGTCGACCCGGGCGTCGGGCGCCACGGCGAACCGCAGCGCGCGGGCGAGGGCCTTGAACTGCGCCTCCACGATGTGGTGGGGGTCGCGGCCCGAGAGCACGCGCACGTGGATGCAGATGGCCGCGTGGTGCGCGATCGACTCGAGCACGTGGCGCGTGAGCGACCCCGTGAAGTGGCCACCGATCAGGTGGTACTCCTGCCCCGCGGGCTCGCCCTCGTGCACGAGGTACGGGCGGCCCGACACGTCCACGACCGCGAGCGCGAGCGCCTCGTCGAGCGGGACCATGGCGTCGCCGAAGCGCGAGATCCCGGCCTTGTCGCCCAGCGCGATCCGGAGCGCCTCGCCGATCGTGATCGCGACGTCCTCGACCGTGTGGTGCGCGTCGATGTGCGTGTCGCCCGTGGCCTTGACCGTGAGGTCGATGAGCGAGTGCTTGCCGAGGGCCGTCAGCATGTGGTCGTAGAACGGGACGGTCGTCGAGATGTCCGTCTTCCCGGTCCCGTCGAGGTCCAGCTCGACGAGGACGCTCGACTCCGACGTCGCGCGCTCGATGCGCGCGGTGCGCTTCACAGTCCTGCCACCTCCACCAGGGCGTCCTTGAACGCCGTCATCTCCTGCGGCGTGCCGATCGACACCCGCAACCATCCGTCGGGACCAGTCTCCCGGATGAGGACGCCTCGATCCAACAGGCCCTGCCAGATCGCGTGGCGGTCCGGGAAGGTGCCGAACAGGACGAAGTTCGCGTCGGAGTCGGCGACACGCAGGGGCGCGCCGCCCAGGGCCGCCGGGCGCTGCGCGCGCAGCCAGGCGACCGTGGCGTCGCGCTCGGCCCGCAGGTCGTCGACCTGGGCCAGCAGGGACGCCGAGTGCTTGAGCGCCGCGCGGGCGACGGCCTGCGTCGCGGCCGACAGGTGGTACGGCAGGCGCACGACGCGCAGCGCGTCCACGAGCGGGCGCGCCGCGGCGAGGTAGCCCACCCGGGCCCCGGCCAGCGCGAACGCCTTGGACATGGTGCGCGTGACCGCGAGGTTCGGGTAGCGCTCGAGCAGCTCGAGGGCCGAGGGGACACCGGCGCGGCGGAACTCGCCGTACGCCTCGTCGACCACGACGACCGCGGACGTGCCCGGCTCGGCGCCGCGCGGCGAGACCGCGAGCGCCGCCTCGCACACGGCCTCGACGACCTCGCGCGACAGAGCGGTGCCGGTCGGGTTGTTGGGGCTGGCCAGGAGGATCACGGACGGTGCGTGCTCGGCGATCGCCGCGCGGACGGCGTCGGCGCCGAGCGTGAAGTCCTCCTCGCGGCGCCCGGTGACCCAGGCCGTCGAGGTGTCGCGCGCGTACTCGGGGTACATCGAGTAGGTGGGCGCGAAGGACAGCGCGGTGCGGCCCGGTCCGCCGAAGGCCTGGAGCAGGTGGAGCATGATCTCGTTCGAGCCGTTCGCGGCCCACACCTGCTCCGGCGCGACGCGCACGCCCGACTCGCCTGCGAGGTAGTCGGCGAGGTCCTGGCGCAGCCCCAGGAAGTCACGGTCCGGGTAGCGGTTGAGGGTCGCGGCGGCCGCGGCGACGTCGGCGGCGATGGTCGCGACGACCTCGGCCGAGGGCGCGTAGGGGTTCTCGTTGACGTTGAGCAGGACGGGGACGTCGAGCTGCGGCGCCCCGTACGGCTCGATCCCCGCGTGCTCGGCCCGCACCGGCAGGTGCACCTCGGAGGCGGCGTGCGCGCGGGGCTGCGAGAAGGAGGCACCCGCCTGGGGTGCGCCGTCCGGGGACTCGAGGAGTGGAGTGGTCACCAGGACAGTCTACGAAGCCGTTCGTGCGGGAGAGGTGGACGTCCGGCAGGCGGGCGGTGAGGCTGCCCGCGGCGGGCGATCTCGGCAGCCGTGGACGGAGTGCCGCGGCCGGGGCCCGGAACGCCTCAGGTCGTGACGACGTCGGTCCCGCTCACCGTGACGGCGAGCCGCGGCAGCGGCGAGGGCGCCGGGCCTGCGAGGACGTCGCCCGTGCTCAGGTCGAAGCGGGACCCGTGGCACGGGCAGTCGAGCTCGCCGTCCCCCGGCGCGACCGTGCAGCCCTGGTGCGTGCAGATCGCACTGAAGGCCTCGAACGTCCCCTCCTCGGGCTGGGTCACGAGGTACGGCGCGCCGTCGACCTGGACCGACACCGCGCCGCCCACGGGCACGTCGCCCGTGGCGGTGACCACCGTGCCCGACGGCGCCACGGACGTCCCGCTCGTCGCCCCGCCCTCGCCCGTGGTCCCGGCGGTGCCGCCGCCTCCCCCGCCGCCCGAGCAGGCCGCGAGGACCAGCGCACCCGCGCCCGTTCCCGCGGACAGCAGGAGCGAGCGCCGCGAGAGGAGGTCGCGCGCGGGGGGCACGGCCTGTGCGGGAGTCACCGCCTGCGGGGGTGTCACCGCCTGCGCCGAGGTCACCTGCGTGGTCGAGGTCCTCATGGTCACCCTCCGCCGTGCGTCCCGGGTCGATCGGTCCTTCAATTGAAGCATCGGGCTCCGTGCCGCGCGCGAGCGCGGCACGGCCCGCCCCGCGCGGGCCCCCCCCCCGCGCCGGGCCACGCAGCCCCCCCCCCCAGAGCACACGGGGCACCACAAG
>NZ_JBHUAD010000184.1:0-8184 GCF_042789955.1 Oerskovia sp. NPDC056781 | reverse complement strand
AGGTAGACCTCCAGGAGGTCTACCTCGCGCACACGGGTCTACCTCGGCGTCACGGGGAGATACACCCGGCCGCCCGCGTCCGCGAACTCGCTCGACTTCTCCGCCATGCCGGCCTCGATCGCCTCGACCGACGTCAGGCCGTTCTTCTCCGCGTACTCGCGCACGTCCGCCGAGATCCGCATCGAGCAGAACTTGGGCCCGCACATCGAGCAGAAGTGCGCGGTCTTGGCGGGCTCGGCCGGCAACGTCTCGTCGTGGAAGGCGCGGGCGGTGTCGGGATCGAGCGAGAGCGCGAACTGGTCGTGCCAGCGGAACTCGAACCGGGCACGGGACAGCGCGTCGTCCCGCAGCTGCGCACGCGGGTGACCCTTGGCGAGGTCGGCCGAGTGCGCCGCGATCCGGTACGTGATGACGCCCGTCTTGACGTCGTCACGGTCGGGCAGGCCCAGGTGCTCCTTGGGCGTGACGTAGCAGAGCATCGCGGTCCCGGCCTGGGCGATGATCGCGGCCCCGATCGCGGACGTGATGTGGTCGTACGCGGGCGCGACGTCGGTCGCGAGCGGGCCGAGCGTGTAGAACGGCGCCTCCTCGCACAGCTCCTCCTCGAGGCGCACGTTCTCGACGATCTTGTGCATCGGGACGTGCCCCGGACCCTCGATCATGACCTGCACGCCGTAGGACTTGGCGACCTTCGTCAGCTCGCCCAGCGTACGCAGCTCGGCGAACTGGGCGGCGTCGTTGGCGTCCGCGATCGACCCCGGGCGCAGGCCGTCGCCCAGGGAGAACGTCACGTCGTAGTCGCGCAGGATCTCGCACAGCTCCGCGAAGTGCGTGTACAGGAACGACTCCTGGTGGTGCGCGAGGCACCACGCCGCCATGATCGAGCCACCACGCGACACGATGCCCGTGACGCGGCGTGCGGTCAGCGGGACGTAGCGCAGCAGGACGCCCGCGTGCACCGTCATGTAGTCGACGCCCTGCTCGGCCTGCTCGATCACGGTGTCGCGGTAGATCTCCCACGTGAGCCTCGCGGGATCGCCCTTGACCTTCTCGAGCGCCTGGTAGAGCGGCACCGTCCCCACGGGGATCGGGGAGTTGCGCAGCACCCACTCGCGGGTCTCGTGGATGTCCTTGCCCGTCGAGAGGTCCATGAGGGTGTCGGCGCCCCAGCGCGCGGCCCACACCATCTTCTCGACCTCCTCCTCGATCGAGGACGTCACGGCCGAGTTGCCGATGTTCGCGTTGATCTTCACGCCGAACGCCTTGCCGATGATCATGGGCTCGATCTCGGGGTGCTTGCGGTTGGCCGGGATCACGGCACGGCCGCGGGCCACCTCGTCGCGCACGAGCTCGACGTCGACGCCCTCGCGCGCCGCGACGAAGCGCATCTCGTCGGTCACGACCCCCGCGCGCGCCCAGGCGAGCTGCGTCCGGGCACCGCCCGTGCCGTGCTCGGTCGGGACGGCGTCGGGCCGCAGCCACGACGCCCGGAGCGCGGGCAGGCCGCCCGCGAGGTCGAACGCCGCGGGATCGTCGACCTCGGTGTACGGGCCCGAGGTGTCGTACAGGTCCAGGTGCTCGCCGTTGCTCAGGTGCACACGGCGCTCGGGGACGCGCAGGTGCTCCGCGCCCGGGACCGGGTGGTGGACCTTGGAGGACCCCGCGATAGGTCCGGTCGTGATGGTGTGCGCGGGCACAGCGGTCTCAGAGCTCATTGCTCTCTCCCTACGTCGGCATGATCCGAACAGGTTCGAACGGTCGGCGGCGCTGAGCCGCCCTCTCAGCTCGCTGCTGCGAGCTCCCGTGGGTGTGTGAAGTTGTGGGTCCTGCTGGTCGAAGCGGGTCGTGCGACGGTCACCGTAGCGCACGCTGCCCGACGGCGGCGCGACCGTCCCGCGATCGGCCCGTCTCCCTGCGGGTCCGGGCCGACGTCACCTCTCCTTGAAGTACTTGAACAGGTGCTTCTCGCGGGTCGAGAGAGCGCCGACCGCGGCCCCGACGAGCACCGCGCCGGCTCCCGCGAGGACGGTCCGCATGCCGATGCCCCAGGTGCTGACATGGTCGGCAGGATGGCCGGCATCGGCGGCCAGCCACCACAGCGCGGGGACGGCCACGATCACGGCGACCCCGGTCCAGGCAGCGGTCTCGAGCAGCACCTGCCAGGTCACGGCTGCGCGCGGGACGCGGGCGTGCAGGGCGGCGGCGAGCTCGAGGCGGCGCAGGCGGATCGCGACGAAGCCCAGGGCGAGGCCCAGGACGATCGCGGCGACCGGAGCGGGCCTGGTCGGACGGTCGGCGAACTCGGCGCTCGCGTCGTACGTGGCGCCGAGCCGACCGTTGAGCTGCTTCTGGGTGGGTTGCGCCTCCGAGGACGGGTCGGCGACGAGGGCCGTCCGCAGGAGGGGCGCGGTCTCGGGGTCGACAGGCCAGATCTCGACCCAGCAGGAGTCGAACAGCCCTGTCGCGGGCACGGGGGTGACGGCTGCGTAGCCCAGGACGCGGTCGCGTCCGTCGTCGGGGTAGGGGTAGACGGCGCCCACGCGCGCAGCACCGTTACCGGTCGCGACGCTGTCTCCCGGGGCGGCACCGAGCGCCTCTGCCAGGTCCGCGGACAGCCACAGACCGGAGCCTGCGACCTGGTCCCGTTCGAGCGCGGAGAGCAGCCCGGGGGTCGCTTCGTGGCCGGTGAGCTCGCTCGACGGGAGGTTGAGCGAGCGGAGCGGGCTGCCGATCCGCAGGGCACCGGCCGCGTTGATGCCGTCGACCCCGGCGAGGGCCTCGCAGCGTGCGCCGTCGATCTGCCCGGGCGCCTCGAGGATCTGCACGCTCGCGCCCGCGTCGCGGTACTCGCGCGCGCCCTCGATGACGCCCACGACGGCGCGCACGTCGACAACGGCCAACGCCCCGACGACGACCACCAGCACCGCGGCGAGCAGGGCCGCGCGCGTGGTGCCGGTCGCGATGCTGCGCCACGCCTCGGAGATCACGGACGCGGCCCGCATGGCGCGCGCCCGCACGGGCGCGTCCCCCGGCCCGACGGCGCCGATCGCGTCCGCGCGCGGGTGCGCTCCGTCGTCGGGCGGGGGCGAGGTGCCTGGGGCTGTGACCGGTCCGCCGGGTGGTGCCGTGCCGGGCCCGGCTGGGCCGCCCGGGGGCACCGCAAGGCCGGGGCGCGCTGCACCGTCGGGCACGGGGCCCTGCTCGGTGGCGGTCATGCCGCCTCCACCTGCGCGTGCTGGAAGTCTGCGAGGTCGATCACGCGGGTGCAGGCGTCGCGCGTGTGCGGGTCGTGCGTGGCGACCACGACGATCGAGTCGTCCTGCGCGATGCCGGCCAGGACCTCGTTGACGGTCGCGGCCGTGCGCAGGTCGAGCTGCGCGGTGGGCTCGTCGACGAGCAGCAGGTCCGGTGCCAGTGCGACGGCGCGCGCAAGCATGAGGCGCTGGGCCTCGCCGCCCGACAGCGCCCGGAACGGGCGATCGGCGACCGGGGTCAGGTTGAACCGGGCCATGATCTCCGCGGCCCGGTCCTCGGCGTCCCGGCGGCGCAGACCTCGCGCGAGCAGCGGCAGCACCACGTGGTCCAGGGCCGCGCGGCGCGCGACGCCGTGCGGGTTCTGGAAGACCCACCCCGTGGTCGCGACCCCGACACGCTCGACCTGCCCCTGCGTGGGACGCTCCCACCCCGCGACGATGCTCAGCAGCGTCGACTTCCCGCTGCCCGACGGGCCGACGAGCGCGACGACCTCCCCCGGGGTGATCTCCAGGTCCAGCCCGGTGAACAGCAAGCCCGTGCCGGGGAAGGCGTGCCCCAGGCCGGCCCCGACCAGCCGCCTGCCCGCTACCGGCACGACTGCCCCACGTCCTGCGAGGTGAGCTCGACCTCGGTCGGCGCCGTGGTGGCGTCGAGCCCGTCGAACGTGACGAGGGTCTGGCCCAGGCTCGACGCGACGACCGTCACGGGGTGGGCCGTGCCGTCGGCGCGCACGCAACCCGCCGGGCCGTCGAGCGCGAACAGCGCCCCCGGCGGCACGACCGACACGTCGAGCGGCGACGCCAGGACGTACTCGAGCGTCAGCGGCTCCGACCCCTCCGTGCGCTGCCAGGCCGCGAACTCCACGCTGCCGCGCACGGCGTCCAGGAAGGCAGGGTCGGTGACGATCCCGCCCTCCCCGACCTGCGCGCTCGCCTCGCCCAGGCGCACCACCCGGTCACCGGGCGTGACGTTCGTGAGCGTGTCCGCGAGGCCGAGCGAGACCAACGTCCCGGACGTCGTCGCGAACGCCTCCTCGGACGTCGCGCCGCCCACCGGCGTCTCGCACGCCTTCACGGTGACCGACGGCGCAGGCAGCCACAGCACCGAGGCGACCGGCAGGTCACCGGTCGGCTTTGCCACACCCGCAGCCTTGAACAGCTTGGTCACGGCGACCTTGGTCGCATCGCCGTACGTCCCGTCCACGCGGACCGTGTGCCCGAGGCGAGCGAGCTCGACCTGCAGCGCCTTCACGTCGTCACCCTTGGCCGTGGGAGCCAGGTCCCGCCACAACGGGATCGACGTCGCCAGCCCCACGACCGGGCGGTCGTCGACCGTGACCGGGCTCGACCCCGACTCGATCACCGCCCCCGGCGCGCACACCGAACGCGTGACCTTGCCCTGGTCCTCGACGGACAACGTCCCCTCCTCCGCGACGACCGGGGTCACCTTGACCCTGCGCGAGTCGTCGAAGGCCTGCCGCGAGACCGGGACCGCCGCGGGCGGCGTCGCGCTCCGCACGCTCTGCGGCTCCGCCTGCGGCGCCAACGCCATCCCTGCCGTGACACCCCCCGCGAGCAGCACCACCGCCGCGAGCGCGAGCGCGCCTGTGCGGGCCCCTGCCGGGCGGGCACCTCCGGTCCGGGCGGGACGTCGATCTCTGGCCACTGCTGCTCCTCAGGTGGTGCTGGTGGTGTTCGTGTCGTGGTGTGCGAGCGGCCACCGATGCGGACGGCGAGGCGTCAGTCGTGCGGATCCTGCTGACAGGCTGCCATCTCAGGTGGCAGCTCCTGTCCGGAGAGGTCGCCCTCGACCTCGTACTCGGTGCCGTCGGCCGCAGCCTTGAGCGTGATGGCGTACCGGGCCAGCTCCTGCGAGTACGCCTCCTTGTCGTATCCCTCGTCGCGGTGCCCGCCGCGGACCATGCAGTCGGCGATGGCCTGGTTGAAGTCAACGTTCTCCGGGTTCCGGCGCAGCTCCCAGTAGAGGAGGGAGATGGGACCCATGTCGAACTTCGCCCGACATTCCCGATGCACCGCGTCGATCTGCGCGTTCATCGCGTCGAGCTCCTCCTGCGGGGAGTGCTCGGTCAGTCCCACGAGCTCGGTCGTGACCGCGCCCTCGTCCTCGACCTTGACGACGAGGCCCTGGTCCCTCATGCACTGGACCGAGGCGTCCTCGACCTGCTGATACTCCGTCGCAGAGATGACGTCGTCCTCGAGGATCTTCCGCCCGGTCTCGGTGGTCACCTCGTTGCGAGCCTGGGCGAACTCTGCGGCAAAGGGGTTGCGCACCTCAGCCTCTCCCGAACAACCAGTCACCAGGACTGCCACCAGGGCGAGCACCACCAGGGCCCCCTGCTCACGTCGTCGAACTGACCCCTGCATACGTCCCCCCATTGTTCGGCGACGGTGCCCGCTGCCCGCTGCCCGCTGCATTGAGCACGCACCAAAGCCCCCTGAGGTTCCCTCACGTCACTCCTTCGCGGCGCCGCTCACGCACTCGTCGATCGCGTCCGCTCGTGCCGCCGACGGATCTCCTGGGTCAGGTCCTACGGTGCTGCGCAGAGAGGTTGAGGAAGACGCCTCACCGGTGGATCAGTCTCCGGCGGGCGCCCCCTCCGCGATGTCCTCCGACGTGTCGGGCTGGTACACGCACACCCACAGCGCGCCGGCCCGGACGCTGACCTCGAGCTTCTTCGCCGGCTCGATCACGTCACCGTCGAGCTGGCGCGGCTGCGGCCGGTCGGAGATCACGGAGATCCGCGACCCGCGCAGGACCTCCATGTTGGGGACGCGCCCCTTTCCGCGCAGCACGCCGACGAGGAGCTGGACCCAGTGGCCCAGGTTGCGGGGCGCGATGATCGCGACGTCCATCTGCCCGTTGTCGGGCTCAGCGTCGGGCAGCAGGTTCACGCCGGCCTGGAGCTTGCCGACGTTCCCGACGACCACGGTCCGTGCCCGACGGCGCAGCACCGGCCGGTCGTCGACGCGCACCTCGACCTTCATCTGGTCGTCGGCGAGGTGCTTGAACGCCGAGACGACGTACGCGAGCGCTCCGGCCTTGGCCTTGAGCGCGGTCGGCGCGTCCTCCATCATCGCGGCGTCGAGGCCCATGCCGGCCATGACGGCGAAGGCCTGACCGTCGACCTCGCCGATGTCCACGGCCCGGCGGCCGCGGTCGAGCGCGAGGCGGATGCCGTCCTCGGGCCGGGGCGGGATGCCGAGGTTGCCCGCGAGGAGGTTGCCCGTGCCGCCGGGCAGGACCGCGAGGGCGGCGTCGGTCCCGACGAGGCCTTCGATGCAGGCGCGCACGGTGCCGTCGCCGCCGCTCACGAACACGACCTCGGCGCCGTCCTCCACTGCCTGGCGGGCCTGCCCGGTGCCGGGGTCCTCGGCGGTCGTCTCGAGCCAGGCGGGGGCGGGCCACCCGGCGTCGGCGAGCTGGGTCTCGATGGTGCGGCGGAGCTCGTCGAGCCCTTCGACGCGGTTCGGGTTGACGATCACGGCCGAGCGGAGCGGCGCGTTGTCGAGGCGTTGCTGGGCGGCGGGCTCGGGCGCTTGTTCCTGGGACGGGTTCACACCTGAGTATGTCGCGCATGGCACCGGCTCGCCCGACAACGGGACGACTCGGGCACTCCGGACGCGCTCAGTACCCGAACACCTGCACCCACGTGTCGCCCGCGCGCCCCAGGCCCATGGTCGTGAAGTCGCAGTTCAGGATGTTGGCGCGGTGCCCCTCGGACGCCATCCACGCGTCGACCACGGCCTGGGCGGTCTTCTGCCCGGCGGCGATGTTCTCGCCGCCGGGTCGCGCGTAGCCCTGGGCAGTGACGCGGTCGCCGAACGTCCGCCCGTCGAGGCTCGTGTGGCTGAAGTACCCCTGCGCGACCATGTCCTGCGCGTGCAGGGTAGCGGCGCGCCCGAGCTGCTCGTCGGCGCGCAGCGCGGGGCAGCCAGCGGCGGTGCGGTGCGCGTTGACGAGCGTGAGGGCGGCGGTGGTGTCGCCCGCGGTGTCCCCCGCGCCCGACGACGTCGCTCCCTCCGCGCTCCCGGTGGCCGCCGGAGTCGTGGTCGGTTCGGCGAGGAGCGCGGCCCGGGTCGCGGGGCCTGCGACGCCGTCGGGCTCGAGGCCGTTCGCGTCCTGGAACGTGCGCAGCGCGCGGTCGGTCCCGGGCCCGAACACGCCGTCGGCCGGGACCGTGGCGCCGTGCACCTGGAGGCGCTCCTGGACCTGCTGGACCTCGGGCCCGGTCGCGCCCTGCTGGGGCGGGGCTGCGGGGGCTTCCGGGGGCGCCGGGGCCTCGTCGACGGGAGGCTCCGGCGACGACGGGGCGTCGGTCGGCCGCTCGGCAGAGGCACTCCCGGACGGCTGCGTCACGTTCCCGGAGGTCCCGCTGCTGCCCGCCTCGGCGAGCAGCGGCTCGCGCCCGTCCCCGCCGCGGCCGGCGCGGTCGTCCCCCCGTCCGAGCGCGGCGTCCCAGCGGGCACCGATCGGTTCGAGGCCAGGGCCCTCGCCACCGAGCTCCTGCGTCGCCGGGACCACGAGCAGCCCGCCCACGAGCCCGAGGGTCACGACCGCGACCTGCGGCAGAGCCCGAGGTCCGCGCACTCTGCCGGTGGCACCGGTCGAGCGGGCGTGCCGGACGGCCTCGGCGCGCCGCCGGCGACGCTGCGCCCGTGACGGCGAGACGGCAGCCTGCTCGGCGAGCCTGCGGGCGGCGCGGGTCTGAGGAAGGTGGTCGGGCAACGGGGACTCCGGCAGCACGAGCGACCTTCCGTCGGTGGAATGTGGGCTGATTGCCCAGTATGCCCCGACACTGCGGGTGAGAACCAGACGCTCGACGGGACGGGCACCGGCGCGGGCACCGTCGAGATCGGGCTCGTTGTCGCCCCCGCGCGGCGCGGGGCGACCACCCGCCCGCGCTCGCCG
>NZ_JBHUAD010000183.1:0-8228 GCF_042789955.1 Oerskovia sp. NPDC056781 | reverse complement strand
CGCCGAGCCCGGCACCCACCCCCCCCCCCCCCTCCCCCGGGGCCGGGCCCCCACCCCCCCGCGGGGCCTCGTCTACCTCGACGAGGCCCCGCTCTTCGGCCCGTACGCGAGCTGGTTGCGCCGCGTCGGGGCGTTCCTGCTCGACAACTCGATCCTGGCCGCGCTCATGTTCGTGGTCGTCGGCCCGGGGGTCGCGCCGAGCGCGCTCCCCGGTCTGGACAACAACGGCAGCATGGGCACCGCGTTCGAGGGCGTGACCTGGTCCGAGAGCGCGTGGATGATCGGCGCGGTGCTCGCGATGGTCCTTCTCCAGGCGTACACGGGCGCGACGCCCGGCAAGCGGGCCGTGGGGATCGTCGTCGTCAACCCGGACTCCGGCCGACCGGTCGGCTTCCTCACGACGGTCCTGCGCTGGCTCGCGCACGTCCTCGACGCGCTGTGCTTCGTCGGGTACCTGCGTCCGCTGTGGGACAAGGAGCACCGCACGTTCGCGGACAGCCTGCTGTCGACGGTCGTCGTGCGGTCCGTCGCGCCCGAGCCCCACGCGTTGCTCGCACCGTTCGTCCGGCAGGGACGGCGCGGGTCCAAGGTCGTCACCGCGGCGGCGACCGTCCTGTGCGTGGCCGGGCTGCTGTACGCCTACGGCCCCACCACGACCAGGGGCGGACAGTTCGTGTCGGCCACGGCCTGCACGGCGTGGGAGGACGAGTCGCGCCCCGACGCGCCCCGGTTCAGCGAGGCGACCTTCAGCCGGACGACGCCGAGCACGATCACCCGCCTGGGGGTCACCCATCCCTTGCCCACCGAGGGCCTGGGATCAGAGATCACGCTCACCTGGGACGGCGACGTCCCCGCGAGCGCCGGTGCCTCGCTCGAGGCCGTCCTCGTGGGCCCCGACGGCACACGGCTCGAGTACTCGACGCCGCTCGACACGGACGTCAGGGAGGTCGGCGTGAGCCCCAGCAGCCCGGGGGTGATCGAGCTTCCCGCGAACGACCTCCGAGACGTCGGCGCCGGGTGGACCTGGACCGCCCAGGTACGCGTCGATGGCATCGCGACACCAGGCTGCGGTGGTCAGGTGCCGTCGTGAGCCCGTCCGGCAGGCCGCCCGGCACGGCCGGGGCCCTCGCCTGAGGCCCGACGGCGCCGCTCACCCCGGCAGTGCGACGTCCGGGCCGGCCAGCACGAGCAGGACCGCGCACACGGCCGCGACGGCCATGCTGAGCGCGAAGGGCAGCCTGCTCATGGTCAGCCGCACCGCGACGACGCCTGCGGACACCGCGAGCGCCACCGCCACGATCCCGCCCACCCAGGCCGCGACGCTCGGCGGTCCGGGCGGGCCGAGGACCACCACACCGACCGCCAGAACGAGCACGAGCGGGGCGAGCACGCTCGCTCGTGTCCGGCCGAGCCGGTGCGGCAGCCCGCGGATGCCGGTGGCCCGGTCGTCCTCGAGGTCGGGCAGCGTGTTCGCGACGTGCGCGCCCACGCCCAGGAGCGCGGTCGCGGCCATGGCCCAGGGGGCCGCGACCCGGTCGCCGGGAGCCGCGAGCACCACGAACAGCGGCAGCAGACCGAACGAGACCGCGTACGGCGCCCAGGACCACACGGTCGACTTGAGCCACGCGTTGTACGACCACGCGCTCGCGACCGCCACGAGGTGCACCAGCCCGGCCACGAGCCCGGTCGCGAGCGACAGCACGACGCACGCGCCGGCCGCGACGAGAGCGGCGGCGTGCACCTGCCGCGTCGAGACGAGACCGGCCACGACGGGCTTGTCGGTGCGCTGCACCGCGACGTCGCGGCGGGCGTCGAGCCAGTCGTTGGACCAGCCCACCGAGAGCTGACCGGTGAGGACCGCGGCGACCACGAGCGCCGTCGTCGTCGCGCCCGAGCCCACTCCTGCGGCGAAGAAGCCGGCCAGGGCGGTGACCACGACCGTGGGCCCCGCGTGGCTCGCGAGCGCGAGCCCCCGCACCGTCGTCAGGGTCGTCTCCCTCGTCGTCCTCGTCACCGCACCGCCGTCCCTGCCGTCGCTGCCGGCCCCGCGCTCGGCGGGGTCCTCGTCCGCCCGACGCTAGCAACGCGCGGCCTGCGCGTCGCCGTGACACGATGCGGGAATGTCGCGGTTGCTCGCGGTCGGTCCGGCTCTGCCGGGCGTCGCACACCCCCAGAGCGAGATCACGGACACGATCGGGCCCCTGCTGACCCCGTCGCCCGCCAAGCGCGCCGTCCTGCGCCGCCTGCACGGGGCGAGCGGCGTGCGGACCCGCCACACGGCACTGGCCCTCGACGAGTACGCGGGGCTCACGTCGTTCGGGGTCGCGAACGACCACTTCATCCGCGTCGGCACGGACCTCGCCGAGGAGGCGTGCCGCACCGCGCTCGACGCCGCCGGGCTGGCCCCGGACGAGGTCGACTTCCTGCTCTTCACCTCGGTGACCGGGATCGCGGCGCCCTCGATCGACGCGCAGCTCGTGACGCGCCTGGGTCTGCGGACCGACGTCAAGCGGCTGCCGTCGTTCGGGCTGGGCTGCGTCGCGGGGGCCGCGGGGATCGCCCGCGTGCACGACTACCTCGCCGGGCACCCGCGGGACGTCGCCCTGCTGGTGTCGGTCGAGCTGTGCTCGCTCACGCTCCAGCACGGCGACGACTCCATGGCGAACCTGGTCTCGACCGGGCTGTTCGGCGACGGCGCGGCGGCCGTGGTCATGGTCGGCGACGCGCACCGGGCAGGGTTCCCGCCCGTGGACGGCCGGTCCGGGGACCGCCGGCCCGAGCTGCCCGACGGTGCCGCCCAGGGTGTCGAGGTCGTCGACACCCGCAGCCGCCTGTACCCCGAGACCGCCGACCACCTCGGCTGGACGATCCGCGACAGCGGCTTCGGGATCGTGCTGTCCGCGGGCCTCCCCGAGGTCATCGCGGCACACCTCGCAGGGGACGTGAAGTCGCTGCTCGCCGAGCACGACCTCGCGACCGAGGACGTCGGGACGTGGGTCGTGCACGCGGGCGGGCCGCGCATCCTCGACGTCGTGCGCGACTCGCTGGGTCTCGACGAGGCGGACCTGCGGCTCAGCCGGGAGTCGCTGGCCGCCGTCGGGAACCTGTCGTCGTCGTCGGTGCTGCACGTGCTCGCCGCGACGCTCGCGGCGCACGAGGCGCCGCCCGTGCGGGGCCTCACGACGCCGCGCACGACCGACCGCCGGCACGGCGTCCTCATGGCGTTCGGGCCAGGGGTGAGCGCCGAGCTCGTGCTGCTCCGCCTGCCCGCGTCGCCGCTGGAGGGCTGATGCTCGTCTTCTTCTACGTCGTGGTCGGGGCGACCGCGCTCGAACGTCTCGCCGAGCTCGTCGTCTCTGCGCGCAACGCGAGGTGGTCGTTCGCACGCGGCGGCGTCGAGACCGGGCGCGGCCACTTCCCCGCGATGGTCGCCCTGCACACGGGCCTGCTCGTCGCGTGCGTCGTCGAGGTCAACGTCGCGGACAGGCCGTTCATCCCCTGGGTCGGGTGGCCCGCGTTCGTGCTCGTGGTCGCGAGCCAGGCACTGCGCTGGTGGTGCATCACCTCGCTCGGGCCCCGGTGGAACACGCGCGTGATCGTGGTCCCCGGGCTGCCGTGGGTCGACCGCGGCCCCTACCGATGGATCGCGCAGCACCCCGGACAGCGCTGGTTCCGCCACCCCAACTACGTGGCGGTGGTCGTCGAGGGGTTCGCGCTGCCGCTCGTCCACTCGTGCTGGACGACCGCGCTCGTCTTCACGGTGCTCAACGCCGTGCTGCTGCTGCGGTTCCGGCTCCCGGCCGAGGAGCGCGCGCTCGACGCGCTCCCGCGCACGTGACGGACACCGACGTGCTGGTCGTCGGCGGCGGGCCGGTCGGCCTGGCTGCCGCGATCGAGGCGCGGCTCGCGGGGTACGACGTCGTCGTGGTCGAACCGCGCACAGGCCCGGTGGACAAGGCGTGCGGCGAGGGCCTCATGCCCGGCGCGCTGCGGGCGCTCCAGGCCCTCGACGTCGACCCCGACGGTCACGTCCTGCGCGGCATCAGCTACCGCGACGCGCACCGGCACGCCGACCATCTCTTCACGGCCGGGCAGGGCCGGGGCGTGCGACGGACCACGCTGCACGCCGCGCTCGCGGAGCGCGCGGCCTCGCTCGGAACCACGACCGTGACCGGCCGGGTCGAGAGCATCGACGAGACCGCGGACCGGGTGTCGGCCGCCGGGATCAGCGCGCGCTGGCTCCTCGGCTGCGACGGGCTGCACTCGACCGTGCGCCGCCTCGCTGGTCTGGAGGTCGGGGCCGACGCGCCCGCGCACGAGTCGCTCCTGGCGCGGAGCCGCCACGGCGGCGAGGGGCACGACGGGGCGGACGGTCCCGGGGGCGAGGCCGTGCCGCACGCCGCGCGCATCCCCAGCGAGCTCGGCGGCACCGCCCCGCCCGTCCGTCCGGGCCCGGACCCACGGCGCCGCTTCGGCCTGCGCCGCCACTTCCGCGTGCCCGCGTGGACCGACCTGGTCGAGGTGCACTGGGGCGACCACGTCGAGGCGTACGTGACGCCCGTGGCGCGGGACGTCGTCGGGATCGCGATGCTCGGCCCCACCGGCACGCACTTCGACGAGGCCCTCGCGGGCTTCGCCGAGCTGGCCGAGCGCCTGGGGGACGCCGAGCCGTTGGGCCCGGTCCGCGGTGCCGGCCCTCTTCGCCAACGTTCCCGACGGCGCAGCACCGGCCGGGTGCGCCTCGTCGGGGACGCGTCGGGGTACGTGGACGCCCTGACGGGCGAAGGGCTGCGCGTGGGCCTCGCGCAGGCGAGCGCCGCCGTCGGGCACCTGGGCGACCCGGGCGCGTACGAGCGCGACTGGTCGCGCGTCACGCGCGACTACCGCGTGCTGACCTCGGGGCTCGTCGCGTGGGCGACCTCGCCCGCGCGCCGGGCGATCGTGCCGCTCGCGGCGCACGTGCCCTGGCTCTACGGGGCGGTCGTGGAACGGCTCGCGCGCTGATCGTGCCCGCGTCGGAGCGGGTCGGAGAAGTCTCCCCACCCCGTATCCGCGGACCGTCGCCAGGGGCTACGATCAGCGACGGCGACGCGAGCCCCTGCCCGCGTCGCCACCTCAGCGAGACAACGCCCCTGACCGGCCGGTCAGGGGCGTTTGCGACGGCCGTGCTCTACCCGCAAGAACCGAGGATCGCGATGCCGCACCGCCGATGGAAAGAACAACGCCTGTGTCCGCAGTGCCAGGACGTGGTGCTGGTCGAGATGCGCTTCGTCGCGCTGCCCTCCGCCCCGGGCGAGGACGTCACGATGGAAGCAGTCGGCACCGACGACGCGGGTCACGAGTTCCACTGACCTCGTCGCGGCGACGGGTCAAGAAACGGCCCCGAGCCCGCCTTCTCCGTGCTCGCCCCGTGCCTGGTGGTCGGGGGCCGCTTCCTTCAGCTCGACGAAGACTGCGTGAGTCGCTGTCGTCCCGGTGTTCTCCCCGACATGCACCTGGTCCGGGAGCCAGCGCGTCTCCCCCGCCTCCAGCACGACGTCCATGACGCGCTCTCCCGACGAGATGCGCCGCTCGAAGCCGCTCAGCGTGTACATGACGCTGTCGGGGTGATGGTGCGGGTGCGTCCGCGTACCCGGCTGGTCCTCGTACTCCAGCACCCGGACGCGGTCGTTCTCGAAGACCACCCGGTAGTGGTCGGGGTCCGTGACCGTCGGGTCGTCCGGCTCCTGCCGTCCCTGTCCCATGCTCGCCTCGGAACGTCGTGGCCCGTCGTCGTCGACCGGCGCGTCCCTCGAGCATCCCACCACCTGGCCGGCACGCACCTCGGGCGCGCCTCCGCCCGCCCGTCGGCGAGCCGGGTGCCGGGCCTGGTGCCAGGCTCAGGAGATGCCGCGGTCCCGCGCCCAGCGCAGGATGTCGGCCCGGTTCGAGACACCGACCTTGCGGTAGATGCTGCGCAGCTGGGACTTGACCGTGTTCCGGGTGACGAACAGGATCGCGGCGAGCTGCTCCAGGGTCATGTCCTCCGTGAGGTGCGTGAGCACCACCAGCTCGCGGCGGGACAGCACGACCTCCTCCTGCACCTCGTCAGGAGGTGGGGACTTCGGGGACGTTCGCTCCGTGATGGACATGGTTCCTCCGTCAGTGGCCGCCGCACGTCGCCACTCTTGTGATCCGGTCTCTTCTGGCTCCTGTAGATGAGACCGGACGGAGACGGATCCATGACGCGAGTTCGTGACGTGACTGTCGCCCGGCGAGATCTCGACGCTGTCGCCCGACGGGATCTCGACGCGGCGGGATCAGCCGGTGCCCTCGTCGGGCAGGCCCGCGTCGTGGCCGAGGATCGCGGCCTGCGTCCGGTTCGTCACCCCGAGCTTGACCATGGCGTGGGTCAGGTGGGTCTTGACCGTCGGCTCGGCCATGTAGAGCGCCCGCGCGATCTCGGCGTTCGACAGGCCCGTGGCGAGGAGCCCGACGACGGCCCGCTCCCGCTCGCTGAGCCCGCCCACCTTGACGCGCGCGGCGGCCTGCCGCGTGCTCATGGCCGGGCCGAGCGAGTCGAGGAGGTGCCGCGTGACGGAGGGAGAGAGCATCGCCTCCCCGGCGGCCGCAGCCCGGATCGCCTGGTGGACCTCGGTCGCGGTGCTGTCCTTGAGGAGGTAGCCCGCGGCTCCGGCCCGCAGCGCGGGCACGACGTACTCGTCGTACTGGAAGTTCGTCAGGATGACGACCTGGACGTCGGGCGACGCGCGACGGATCTCCTCCGTCGCCTCGATGCCGTCCATGACGGGCATCTGCATGTCCATGAGGACGACGTCGGGGTGGTGCGCGAGCACCGCCTCGACCCCCTCGCGACCGTTCTCGGCCGTCCCCACGACGTCGAGGTCGTCGGCCGCGTCGACCAGGCCGGCGATGCCCTCGCGGAACAGTCGCTCGTCGTCGACGACCACGACACGGATGGCACGGCTCATGCATCCCTCCTCGGCAGCAGTGCTTCGACGCGGAACCCGCCGTCGGGCGTGGGACCGATCGTCGTGGTTCCCCGGACGAGGGCGACACGCTCGCGGATACCCTGCAGTCCGTGGCCTCCGGTGGGCATCTCGACCTCGGGGATCGCCGAGGGACCGTTGACGACCGCGACCCGCAGCGTGCCGTCCTCCTCGGCGATGCTCACGGAGGTCTCCGCCCCTGGCGCGTGACGCACGGCGTTGGTCAGGGCTTCGCGCACGATCCGCACGGCGGTGCGCTCGGACAGCCCGGGCGGCTCCCCGGGGACGACGTCGGCGTCCACCTCGACGGGCTGCCCCACGGCGCGCGCCTCCTCGACCAGGACCGCGACGTCCCGGAAGGAGGGCTGCTCGATCGCCACCGGGGTGCCGTCCCGCCCGAGGAGGTGCAGCATCGCGCGCATCTCCTCGAGCGCCTCGCGCGCCGTGTCGCGGATCCGCTCCACGTCCTCGCGAACCTGCGGGTCGCCGACCTTCGTCTCCAGGAGGTTGCTCTGCAGCACGACGTAGCTGATCCGGTGCGCGACGACGTCGTGCATCTCTCGCGCGAGACGTTCCCGCTCGGTGGTCCGGACCTGGGCCGCCAGGTGCTCCGCGGCCTGGGCGCTGCGCTCACGGAGCGCGGCCGCCGCGACCCGCTCGGCGCGTCTGCTGCGCCCCGCGAGCCAGGGGCCCAGGACGAGCAGGACCAGCACGGCCGCCATCGCGACGTCCGACCTGCCGAACGCGAGCGGCGCAGCGGGGAGGATCAGGAGGGCGCCCGCCGTCGCCCAGACCGCCCCGCGTCGGGGCGGGAGCCGCTCCCCCGCGTCGAACGCCGTGAGGATCGTCGCCGGGTTCGGGGAGACCCACGACAGGAGCGCGGTGCCCACGACCGCCGGACCGGTGAGCCGGGGCCACAGGAGCATCGCCGCTCCGGCGAGCTGGGCGACGAGCTCGGCCCACAACGGCGCGCCCTGCGTGCCGACCACCGATCTCGACACCGCGACCGCCACCCCCGCGAGCGCGGCGAACGACGCGACCGCGACGTCGCGCCGCGTGACCGACCCCCGAGCGGGCATCCGCATGCTGCCAGGCTAGCCAGGAACACCTGGTGAGGGCGGTCGAAACCGTGCCGTCGACCTGGACGCCCGCTGCGAGGGGGGACCGTCGACGCCCTCCGACCACTCCCGCACCGTCACCCGGCCGACCGCGGGGGCGCCCCCTCCGTGGTCGGAGGGC
>NZ_JBHUAD010000182.1:0-8249 GCF_042789955.1 Oerskovia sp. NPDC056781 | reverse complement strand
GGCTCACCTATGCGGCCACGGCCAGCTTGCGGGAGGTCACGACCGCGTCGGCGAGCCCGTACTCCACGGCCTGGTGCGCCGTGAAGATGCGGTCGCGGTCGGTGTCGGCGCGCAGCCGCTCGACGGTCTGGCCCGTGTGCCGGGCGAGGACGAGCTCGGTCTCCTCGCGCAGGCGCAGGATCTCCTGGGCCTGGAGCGTCAGGTCGGAGATGGTGCCCTCGGCACCGCCCGACGGCTGGTGCAGCAGGACGCGCGAGTGCTCGAGCACGAAGCGCCTGCCGGGCGTGCCAGCGGCGAGCAGCACCGCGGCGGCAGACGCGGCCTGCCCCATGCAGATCGTCGAGACGTCGCAGCGGATGAACTGGAGCGTGTCGTAGATGGCCATGAGCGCGGTGATCGAGCCGCCGGGGGAGTTGATGTAGAGACCGATCTCCTGGTCGGGGGCGTCCGACTCGAGGTGCAGGAGCTGGGCCATGACGACGTTCGCGACCCCGTCGTCGATCTCGGTGCCGAGGAAGACGATGCGCTCCGAGAGGAGGCGGCTGAAGACGTCGAACGCGCGCTCGCCGAGCGGGGTGCGCTCGACGACGGTGGGGATCGTGTAGCTGGACATCAGAGGCCGACCTTCCGGGAGACGGTGGTGGGGCGGACGTCGTCGACCGACGTGACGATGTGGTCGACCATGCCGTAGGCGAGGGCCTGCTCGGCCGTGAACCAGCGGTCGCGGTCGCTGTCCGCGGTCACGGTCTCGGTGGTCTGGCCCGTGTGCTCGGCCGTGAGCCGGTGCATGAGGCCCTTGGTGTACTCGAGGTTCTCGGCCTGGATCGCGATGTCGACCGCGGTGCCACCGATCCCCGCTGACGGCTGGTGCATCATGATGCGTGCGTGGGGGAGCGAGTACCGCTTGCCGGCGGTGCCCGTGCAGAGCAGGAACTGCCCCATGCTCGCGGCGAAGCCCATCGCGAGCGTGCTGACGTCGTTGGGGACGAGGCGGATCGTGTCGTAGATCGCGAGACCGGCGCTCACCGAGCCGCCGGGGGAGTTGATGTAGAGCGCGATGTCGGCGCGCGGGTCCTCCGCCGAGAGCAGGAGGAGCTGCGCGCACACGCGGTTCGCGACGGCGTCGTCGACGGCCGTGCCGAGGACGACGATGCGCTGGTGCAGCAGGCGGGACGCGAGCTGGTCGTCGAACGGGGACGTGGACGGCGGTGCCGCCTCGGACCGCAGGAGTGGTGGCTGGTTCGTCATGCCTCGACCTTGCCCCCGGTGAGGGGGGCGGGGCACCGGTATCTGCCCGGGGCGGATCTGCCGAGGGCAGAGGGCTGCTCCACCGTGGTCGGGCGCGGCGACGGGCCGTGGAAGCAGGTCAGGCGATCGGGCGGCCCGAGTGCAGACGGGCGGCGAGGCTGGCGCGGTCCTCGGCGGCGGCGTCGAGCCCGGCACGACGGGCGGTCCGCAGCGCGTGCGACGCGGCGCGGTGCTCACCCCACGTCGTGAGCCGGGCGCCGGCGGCGACGAGCAACCGGTCGCTCGGGCGCAGGGCGCGCAGCGACGGTGAACGGAGGTCCGAACGGGTCGGGGCGTAGGTGCTCATGAGGGGTTCTCCTTGCCGTTGATCAGGGGGAACGCGTTGAAGTGGACCTGGACGGGGCGGGCCCCGGGGGTGTCCTGCTGGCCGGCGAACCGGTCGAGGACCGTCTCGCTGAAGCGCTGCCACTCGGCCTGCACCTCCGCGAGCTGTTCCTTGGTGAGCCACATGTTGATCGTGGCGAGCGTCGCGCCGGACTCGAGCCAGGCGTGGTCGAGGGAGCGGGCGCCATCGAGGAAGTCCATGATCTTGCGCTGGCGCATGGCCTCGAACTCGCGGTTGACGGTGACCGTCGCGGTGAGGGTCCCGTCCCCGGCCTCGTCGTCGGGAAGCTCGATCGTGAACCCGCCAGGAGTCCTCTCCCACCAGCGCTCGCGCGCGGTGCCGCGACCCGGGACCTCCTGGACGAACCCGTGGCGCTCGAGCTGGCGCAGGTGATAGCTCGTGGCGCCGCTCGTCTCGCCGAGCAGCTCGGCGAGACCGCTCGCGGTCAGGGCGCTGTGGTGACCCAGCAGATCGAGGATCTGGATCCGCAGCGGGTGCGAGAGCGCCTTGAGGGCGGCGGGTCCGACGGCCCGCTGGGTGCGGGGGTCGGGCGCCTGCTCGGGGTCGTGGTTCGTGGGCATGACATCACCGTAGCGATGCAAAGGGATCTTTGCAAGAGTTTCTTTGCAACAAGTTCTTTGGAAGCGGCGCCCGGTCTGGGAAGCGCCTCAGTCCGCCGCGCCGTGCCCTCTGCGCTTGTACGCGTCCAGGTCGTCGTTGAGCCGTTCGAGCAGCTCGCCCAGCAGGGCGCGGTCGAGCCGGGACCAGCCGGCCAGGACCTCGGCGTAGAGCTCGCTGCGCATCTCGCGATGGTGGGCGAGGTCCTCGAGCCCTCGTGGCGTCGCCTCGACCAGGACGGCGCGCCCGTCGGCAGGGTCGCGCGTGCGACGAGCGTGCCCGGCCTTCTCCAGGGCGAGGACCTGCCGGGTCACGGTCGAGGCGTCGAGGCCCAGGTGGTCGGCGAGGGTGTTGACGTTCTCGGCGCCGTTGACGAGGAGGTCGTGGAGCAGGAGGTAGGCCGAGCGGTCGAGCGTGCCGGTCGAGGGGCCGCCCGCGCGGACGGACTGGGCTCGCCCGGCGGCCGTGGTGCGCTCGGCCCGACGCAGGAGCTGGGCGAGCTCGAGCTCGATGGCCGACAGCACCTCTCGCGCGGCAGGGTCAGGCCCGCCGTCCGGTCCCTCCGCCGGTCGATCCGTAGAACTGTTACCCCGAGCAACTGTCATAGGTGTATTCTACAGAGAGGTGCCTGCATGATGCAGGTAAATTTCGACCCGGCCTGCAGGGCCCGGTGGCCCGCCGGCAGCGGCCCGCGCACGAGCGCCCAGCAGCGCCCATCAAGACCCATCAGTACCGATCAGTACCGATCAGTACCCATCAAGACCTACGAGACCCGGGGGACGTGTGTCCAGAACCACCAGGAACGAGCCCAACAAGACCGCGATCTACGCGACCGCCCTCACCGCCTTCTTCGCCATCGCAGGCATCGCCGTGGTCGACCCGATCCTGCCGGTCATCGGCCAGGAGATCGGCGCAAGCACCTGGCAGATCGAGCTCCTGTTCACGGCGTACATCGCGGTCATGGCGATCGGCATGATCCCTGCCGTCCTCGCGACGGGGAGATTCGGCTACAAGAAGGTCCTCGGCGCGGGCGTGAGCCTGGTCGCGGTCGCGGCGATCCTCGCGGCGCTCTCGCAGAACATCGGGCAGCTCGCAGCGCTGCGTGGCCTGTGGGGGCTGGGCAACGCGATGTTCTTCGCGACCGCGATGGTCCTGCTCGTCTCGCTCGCCAACGACCGTGAGTGGGTCGTGGGACTGTTCGAGACGTGCGTGGGCCTGGGCTTCGCGGTCGGCCCGCTCATCGGAGGCCTGCTGGGACAGTTCTCGTGGCGTATCCCGTTCCTCGCGTGCGGCCTGTTCATGATCGTGGCGCTCGCGCTGTCGATCACGCGTCTCAGGGACCCGGCCGAGAAGCCCGTCCCGCTCCACGTGGGCCAGGTCTTCGCGCTCTTCCGCAAGCCGGGCTTCCGGGCGCTGTGCATCGTGACCGCGGCGTACAACTTCGTGTTCTTCATCATCCTGGGCTACACCCCGGTGTTCCTGGGGCTCGACGTCATCCCGCTCGGACTCGTCTTCACGGCATGGGGCATCGGTCTCGCGTTCGGCATCCTGGTCGTGGGGCACAAGCTCGCGCACACGGTCGGCGCGGTCCAGACCATGGGGATCGCGGTCGTCGGGGTGCTCCTCGCCACGGTCGCGCTCGCGCTCGACCTCGGCACGGCCGGCTCGATCGTCGTCCTGGTCGTCGCGGGAGTGTTCATGGGCATCGCCAACGCGAACCTCACGGACCTCTCGCTCGCGCTCGGCAGCCCGGACCGTCGCGTGACGACGGGCGCCTTCAACCTGGTCCGGTGGGGCTTCGCGGCTCCGGCCCCCGTGATCGCGGGTCTGCTCCACCCGGTCGGCCTCACGGTCCCGTACTGGGTCGGTGCGGGAGTGCTGCTCGTCGGGGTGGTCGCGTTCCTCGCGACGGCGCACCGGATGGCGGGCGAGCTGGGGGAGTCGGTCCTGTGGTCGCGCTGGAACCGCCGGGCCCGGGCGGTCGAGGGGACGCCCGAGGAGGCGTTGGGCGAGATCTGAGCGGGCGGTGAGCGGCGTCGTCGGGCAGGTGTGCGCAGGCCCGACGGCGACGCTCGCCTCCCGCCTAGGCCTCGCCCGGGGCCCCTGCGGCCGGGCCGCCCTCGGTGCTCGTGCTGCCCTCGACCTCGTCGCCGCTCTCGCGCACGACGCGCAGCAGCCCCGCGAGCCCGAGCCGGAGTCCTTCGAGCTCGTCGAGCGTGAGGCGTTCGAGCGTCTCGGGTCCGGCCGGTGCGTCGCTCGCGACGATGCTGCGCACGGCCTCCGCCCCGCGCTCGGTCGCGGCGACGAGCCGGACCCGCCCGTCCTCCGGGTCGGGGCGCCGGGAGGCCATGCCCGCGGCCTCCAAGCGGTCGACGATCCCGGAGATCGTGGCGGGGCTGACGCCCAGGACGTCACCCAGGTGGGCCGTGCTGCGCTCGCCGTCGATGAGCAGGATCCCCAGGGCGCGCATCTGCTGCGCGGTCAGGCGGGTGCGCATGAGCGGTTCGAGGCGCCGTGCGAGCACGAGCTCCTGGAGAGCGTGCTGAGCGTCGATCAGCTCGCGCTGGAGCCGGGCGCGATCGCCAGGGGGGTCCGATGTCACGGCGAGACTCTATCGGAGGGGTCCTCGGCGGCGGTCGAGGGGCCGCGGGAGGCCCGACCGGTCCGCGAGACGCGGGAACTCTCCCGTTTTGCTTAGCGTTAGGCTAACGACTCTGCGACGACGACGTCGTGACCATCCACCGTGCCCTGGAGGCCCCGTGTTCCGTCTCGCCCGAACGTCGTTGGCGAACCGCGCCGTCGTCGCGCTCGCCACGATCGCGATAGCCGTGTTCGGCATCGTCAGCATGGGATCGCTCAAGCAGGAGCTCATCCCGAGCCTGCAGATCCCCACCGCTGCCGTCGTCGCCGTGTACCCCGGATCCGCCCCCGCGATCGTCGAGCAGCAGGTCACCGCACCGCTCGAGACCGCCGCGCGCGGGGTCGACGGCGTCGAGGACGTCACGTCGAGCTCGTCGACCGGCATGTCCGTGACGACCGTCCAGTTCACGTACGGCACCGAAATGGACCTCGCGGCGCAGCAGCTCCAGACGGCGGTCACGCGCGTGAGCAGCCAGCTGCCCGCCGACGTCGACCCGACCGTCGTGACCGGTTCGGTCGACGACCTCCCCGTCGTCCAGCTCGCGGTCTCGGGCGGCGCCGACGAGACCGCGCTCGCGGACACCGTCAACAGCGTCGTCGTGCCCGCACTCGAAGAGGTCGCCGACGTGCGCAGCGTCGCGGTCAGCGGCATCGCCGACCAGCAGGTCACGATCGACCTCGACGTCGCGGCCCTCGCCGCGGCCGGGCTCAGCCCTGCCCAGGTCACCACGATCCTCCAGGACAACGGTGTCGTGATCCCCGCCGGCACGGTCGCCGCGGGCGACCGCACGCTGTCCGTCCAGGTGGGCACGGCCGTCACGAGCACCGACGACCTGATCAACCTCCCGCTCGTCGCCGCGCCGTCCGCGGCCGCGCCCGGTGCGGCACCCGTGACCCTCGGCGACGTCGCCACGGTCACCGTGGCCCCGCAGCCCGCGACCTCCTACTCGCGTCTCGACGGCGAGCCCGCGCTCGCGGTCGCGATCACCAAGACCCCGGCGGGCAACACGGTCGAGGTCTCGCACGCCGTCCAGAGCGCGATCGAGGACATGAACGGCGCTCTCGAGGCCAAGGACGTACGCGTCGAGGTCGTGTTCGACCAGGCGCCGTTCATCGAGGAGTCCATCGAGGGCCTCGCGACCGAGGGCCTGCTCGGCCTGGTCTTCGCGGTCGTCGTGATCCTGCTGTTCCTCACGTCGCTGCGCTCGACCCTCGTCTCGGCCGTCTCGATCCCGCTCTCGCTGTTCGTGACGTTCATCGTCATGAACGCGACCGGCTACACCCTGAACATCCTCACGCTCGGTGCCATGACGGTCGCGATCGGGCGCGTGGTCGACGACTCGATCGTCGTCATCGAGAACATCAAGCGGCACCTGTCCTACGGCGAGCAGAAGACTGCCGCGATCCTCAAGGCGGTCAAGGAGGTCGGCGGCGCGATCACGGCCTCGACGGTCTGCACCGTCGCGGTCTTCCTGCCCATCGCGCTCGTGGGCGGCATGGTCGGCGAGCTGTTCCGCCCGTTCGCCATGACCGTCGCGATCGCCATGGCCGCGTCGCTGTTCGTCGCCCTGACGATCGTGCCCGTGCTGGCCTACTGGTTCATCAAGGCGCCCGTCGTCCCGGCCGACCCCGAGCAGGCCAAGGTCCTCGCGGACCAGGCGCGCGAGGTCGCCGAGGCCAAGGAGCGTCGCGGGCTGTGGCAGCGGGGCTACCTGCCGACGCTGCGCGCCGCGCTGCGCCACCCCGCGATCACCCTGACCATCGCGGTCGCGGTCCTCGCGGGCACGGTCGCGCTCGTGCCGCGCCTCGAGACCAACTTCCTGGGCGACTCGGGCCAGGACACCCTGACGGTCACCGAGACCTTCGCCCCCGGCACGTCGCTCGCGACGCAGGACACCGCGGCCCGCGAGGTCGAGGAGACGCTCCTGGGCCTCGACGTGGTCGACACGGTCCAGACGACCGTGGGCTCGGCGGGCGGTCCCGAGGCCGCGTTCTTCGGTGGCGGCGGGTCGCCCCAGGCCACGTTCTCGCTTACGCTCGACGCGGACGCCGACGGCGTGGCGGCGCAGCAGCAGGTCCGGGACGCGGTCGCAGACCTCGGCGGCGAGGACTCCGAGGGCATCACGGTCGCCGGGGCCGACGCCGCGTTCGGCAGCTCGACGGTCGACCTCGTCGTCCGTGCCCCCGACACCGAGACGCTCGCCGCCGCGGCCGACCAGGTCCAGCAGGTCGCCGAGGACACCGAGGGTGCGTCTGAGGTCACCAACAACCTCGCGAGCGCCCAGTCCACGATCCAGGTGACGGTCGACCGGGACGCGGCAGCCGCCGTCGGACTCACCGAGACCCAGGTCGCGGGGACCGTCGCGAGCCTCATGTCGCCCTCGCCCGTGGGCACCGTGAACCTCGGTGACGGGCCCGTGCAGGTGCGCGTCGCCGTCGGGCAGGCTCCCGCCACGGTCGACGAGCTCCAGGCGCTCGTCGTGCCCACGGCCGCGGGCGTCGTCCCGCTCACGCAGATCGCGAGCATCGAGGAGGTCGACGTGCCCACCTCGATCTCGCGGGTCAACGGCGAACGCAGCGCGACCATCGCGGTCACGCCCGCGGGCCAGGACCTCGGCACGCTCACGACCGCGCTCACGGCCGCGATCGACGACCTCGAGCTGCCGGGCGGCGCGACCGTCGAGCTCGGCGGCGTCGCGACCCAGCAGGCCGACGCGTTCGCCGACCTGGGCCTCGCGCTCCTGGTCGCGATCGCGATCGTCTACCTCGTCATGGTCGCGACGTTCCGCAGCCTCCTGCAGCCGTTCATCCTGCTCGTGTCGATCCCGTTCGCCGCGACGGGCGCGCTGCTCCTGCTGCTCGCGACCGGCACGCCGCTCGGGGTGCCTGCCCTGATCGGCATGCTCATGCTCGTCGGGATCGTGGTCTCGAACGCGATCGTCCTGATCGACCTCATCAACCAGTACCGCGCGCAGGGCCGCGGGCTGGACGAGGCCGTGATGGAGGGCTCGCGCAAGCGACTGCGGCCCATCGTCATGACGGCCGCGGCGACGATCTTCGCGCTGACGCCCATGGCGATCGGGATCACGGGCGGCGGCTCGTTCATCTCGCAGCCGCTCGCGCTCGTCGTCATCGGCGGTCTCCTGTCCTCGACGCTGCTCACGCTCGTCGTGGTGCCCGTGCTCTACACGCTCGCCGAGCGTGCGGGGGAGAAGCGGGCGGCCCGGCGCGAGGCGAAGCACGAGGCGAAGGCGGCCGAGCTCGTGGGCCGGCACGCTGCGGAGGAGCCGGCGGAGCCTGCCGCGCGCGGCTGACCCGACCCGCTCCGGGACGTGAGAGGCCCGCCCGTTCCTCGAAC
>NZ_JBHUAD010000181.1:0-8251 GCF_042789955.1 Oerskovia sp. NPDC056781 | reverse complement strand
CGCACGTGCCGTCGCGCTGTGCTCGGGTGCGCGACGACGGCGGTGGGGAGGTCAGGACTCCTGAGGTGCTTCCGGCTCTGCCGGCTCGGCGTGGGCGGACGGCTCCGGGGCCGACGCTGCCGGCTCTGCCGATGCTGCCGGCGGGAACGTCACCGGCTTCCCGGCCTTCTCGGTCTCCTCGACGATCTCCACGCTCAGGCGGGCGATCGCGAGCTCCTCCATGGTCGGCACGACCATGACCAGCGTGCTCGTCCAGTCGGGCGAGATGACGCGCGGCTCCTTGCTGCGGACCGCGTTGCGCTCCGGGTCGACCGCGATGCCGAGGCCCGCGAGGCCCTCGACGACCTGGGCGCGCACGATGTCGTCGTTCTCGCCCACACCGGCCGTGAACGCGATGACGTCGATGCGACCCAGCACGGCCATGTAGGCGCCGATGTACTTGCGCAGCCGGTGGATGTACACGTCGAGCGCGAGCCTCGCGTCCTCGTTGCCCGCGGCGATGAGGTCGTGCAGCGCGCGGAAGTCGTTCTCGCCCGCGATGCCCTTGATGCCCGAGCGCTTGTTGAACAGGTCGTCGAGCTCGTCGATCGACATGTTCGCGTTGCGGGCCAGGTGGAAGATCACCGCGGGGTCGATGTCCCCGGTGCGGGTCCCCATGACCAGGCCCTCGAGCGGCGTCAGGCCCATCGACGTGTCGACCGCGATGCCGCCGCGCACGGCCGAGGCCGACGCACCGTTGCCGAGGTGCAGCACGATGATGTTGAGGTCCTGCAGCCGGCGGCCCAGGACGCGTGCGACCTTGCCCGACACGTAGTGGTGGCTCGTGCCGTGGAAGCCGTACCGGCGCACCCCGTACTTCTTCGCGGTCTCCTTCTCGAGCGCGTAGGTCGAGGCGGCTTCGGGCAGCGACGAGAAGAACGCGGTGTCGAACACCGCGACGTGCGGGACGTCGGGCAGGAGCTCGCGGGCGACCGCGATGCCCGTGACGTTCGCCGGGTTGTGCAGCGGGGCGAGCGGAGCGAGGTCCAGGATCTGGCGCTCGACCTCGTCGTCCACCAGGACGGGACGGGAGAACTGGGCACCGCCGTGGACGACGCGGTGACCCACGGCGTACACGTTGGCGTCGGCGAGCCGCGGCCCGACCTCGTCGAACAGCGACAGCGCGATGCGCAGCGCCTCGGCGTGGTCGCGGACGGGCTCCTCGCGCGTGGTCGTGTTGCCCGCGAAACGGTGCTTGATGACGCCGTTCGACTCGCCGATGCGCTCGATGGTCCCCGCGGCGATGGCTTCGCCGCCGACCGGGTTGACGAGCTGGTACTTGAGCGAGGACGACCCCGAGTTCATCACGAGGACCGAGCCGTGCGCGCCGTACGCCGAGTACGGGTTCGAGCGCTCGTGCTCCGGGAGGACGGTCATGCGGGTGCTCCGTTCGTGCCGGGCTCGGTGGTCGAGCCCGCCTGTGCCTGGATGGCCGTGATGGCCACGGTGTTGACGATGTCCTGGACCAGGGCACCGCGCGAGAGGTCGTTCACGGGCTTGTTGAGGCCCTGGAGGACGGGTCCCACCGCGATCGCGCCCGCCGAGCGCTGCACCGCCTTGTAGGTGTTGTTGCCCGTGTTGAGGTCGGGGAAGATGAACACCGTCGCCTTGCCCGCGACGTCCGACACCGGCATCTTGGACGCGGCCACGGACGCGTCGACCGCGGCGTCGTACTGGATGGGGCCCTCCACGAACAGGTCGGGGCGGCGGCTGCGCACGATCTCGGTCGCGGAGCGCACCTTGTCGACGTCGACGCCCGAGCCGGACTCGCCGGTCGAGTACGACAGCATCGCCACCCGCTGGTCGATCCCGAACTGGAGCGCCGTCGCGGCCGACGAGATGGCGATGTCGGCGAGCTGGGTGTCGGTCGGGTCCGGGTTCACGGCGCAGTCGCCGTAGACCAGGACACGGTCCTCGAGGCACATGAGGAACACCGACGACACGACGGACACGCCCGGCATGGTCTTGATGATCTCGAACGACGGCTTGATGGTGTGCGCCGTCGTGTGACGCGCGCCCGAGACCATGCCGTCCGCCAGCCCCAGGTGGACCATCATCGTCCCGAAGTAGGACACGTCCGGGACGATCTCGCGCGCGCGCTCGACCGTCATGCCCTTGTGGGCGCGCAGCTTCGTGTACTCCTCGGCAAAGCGCTGGACGAGCTCCGGGTCGTGCGGGTCGATCACGGTCGCGGCGTCGATGTCGAGGCCCAGCTCGGTCGCGCGGGCACGGATCGACTGCTCGTCGCCCAGGATGGTCAGGTCGGCGACCTGGCGGCCCAGCAGGGTCGAGGCCGCGCGCAGGATGCGGTCGTCGTCGCCCTCGGGAAGCACGATGTTCTTGCGGTCCGCGCGGGCCCGCGAGAGCAGCTCGTACTCGAACATGAGCGGCGTGACGACCTCGGGGCGCGGGACGTCGAGGCCCGCGAGGAGCGCGGCGCCGTCGACGTTCTGCTCGAACAGCGCGAGCGCCGTGTCGACCTTGCGCTGCGACTCCTTGGACACCCGACCGCGCACGCGCGACGCGGCGCTCGCCGAGCGGAAGGTCCCGAGGTCGGTGCGGATGATCGGCAGGCTCGGGTCGAGGGCCTCGACCAGGCGACCGGTCGAGTCCGTCGGGTAGAAGCCGCCGTTGAGGACGATGCCCGCGAGCGACGGGAAGTTGCGCGCCTGGTGCGCGGCGAGCAGGCCGATGAGGATGTCGCTGCGGTCGCCCGGCGTGATGACCACGGCGCCGTCGACGAGCTTCTCGAGCAGGTGCTCGAGCGACATGGCCCCGACGAGCAGGTCGAGGACCTCGCGGCCCAGCAGTTCGGGGTCGCCGAGCGCGAGCCGGCCGCCCACGGCCTCCATGATCGCGGACACGGTCGGGGCGTTGAGGAACGGGTCCTCGGGGATGGCCCACCCGGGCAGCGAGCCCGAGGCCGAGTGGGTGCCCTGACCCTCGGGCGTGATCGCCGTGAGCTGCGCACGCACCTGCTCGATGCTCTCGGGGCGGCACCGGTTCGCGACGACCGCGATCGGCTGGGCGTGGTTCGAGCGCAGCTCGTTGACGCTGACCTCGGTGAGGTTCGCGATCGCCTCGGGCGTGCGGTCCCGGCCCGAGACGACCAGGAGCACCGGGGCGCCCAGGTTGGCCGCGATGCGGGCGTTGAACGCGAGCTCGGTCGGGCCTGCGACGTCGGTGTAGTCCGTGCCGACGATCACCACGAAGTCGCACTGCCTGGCGACGTCGTGGTAGCGGGCGACGATCTGGGCGAGGGCCGCCTCGGGGTCGGCGTGGACGTCGTCGTACGTGACGCCCATGGCCTCCTCGTAGGTGAGGTCGACGCCGTCGTGCGCGAGCAGCAGCTCGAGCACGTAGTCGCGGTCCGCGGAGCCGGGTGCGGCGGCGGAACCGGCCCCCTCGACGGGGGCGGTGGCCCCCGCGACGGAGCTCGGGGCGGTCCTCGTCACGGGCCGGAAGACCCCGACCCGCTGGACCCGACGGGTCAGCAGGTCGAGGACGCCCAGCGCGATCGTGGACTTCCCCGTCTCGCCCTCAGGTGAGGCGAGGTAGATGGATCGGGCGGTGCTGGTCACTCGTTGTCGCCTCCGGTAGCGGCGGCCGCGTCGTACGACGGGCCGCTCCCTTCTGTCGCGGTGTCGCCCGCGTCGGGCCACACCCAGTCACGGACCGAGGGGATGTCCTCGCCGTGCTCTCTCGTGTACTGCCGTGCTTCGAGGCGGGCGTCCACCATCTTCTGGCGCAGACCTGCCGCCTTCGACCGCAGCGAAGGCACGCGGTCGATGACGTCGATCACCAGGTGGAACCGGTCGAGGTCGTTGAGCATGACCATGTCGAACGGCGTGGTGGTCGTGCCCTCCTCCTTGTAGCCGCGCACGTGGATGTTCTCGTGCCCGTTGCGGCGGTAGGTCAGGCGGTGGATGAGCCACGGGTACCCGTGGTAGGCGAAGACCACGGGCTTGTCCGTGGTGAAGAGGGTGTCGAAGTCGCGGTCGGAGAGCCCGTGCGGGTGCTCCTTCTCGTCCTGCAGGCGCATGAGGTCCACGACGTTGACGACGCGCACCTTGAGCTCGGGCAGGTGCTGGCGCAGCAGGTCGGCCGCGGCGAGCGTCTCCAGGGTCGGGACGTCCCCCGCGCAGCCGAGCACCACGTCGGGGTCCTCGCCCGGGACCTCGCTGCCGGCCCACTCCCAGATGCCCAGGCCCCGGGTGCAGTGCGCGACCGCCTGGTCCATGGTGAGGAAGTTCGGCGCCGGCTGCTTGCCGGCGACCACGACGTTGACGTACTGGCGCGAGCGCAGGACGTGGTCGTAGGTCGAGAGCAGGGTGTTGGCGTCCGGCGGCAGGTAGACGCGGACGATCTCGGCCTTCTTGTTCACGACGTGGTCGATGAAGCCCGGGTCCTGGTGGCTGAAGCCGTTGTGGTCCTGGCGCCACACGTGGCTCGAGAGCAGGTAGTTGAGGCTCGCGATCGGGCGGCGCCACGGGATGTCGTTCGTGATCTTGAGCCACTTGGCGTGCTGGTTGAACATCGAGTCGATGATGTGGATGAACGCCTCGTAGCACGAGAACAGGCCGTGCCGGCCCGTCAGCAGGTAGCCCTCGAGCCACCCCTGGCACTGGTGCTCGGACAGCATCTCCATGACGCGACCCGCACGCGCGAGGTGCTCGTCGACGTCGGGCCCGAAGAAGTCCGCGTTCCACTGCTTGTCCGTGACCTCATAGACGGCCTGCAGGCGGTTCGACGCGGTCTCGTCGGGGCCGAAGATCCGGAAGTTGTCCGGGTTGAGGCGCACGACGTCCGTGAGCCACTGGCCCAGGACCCTCGTCGCCTCCGACATGCCCCCGCCGGGCGCGGTGACCTCGACCGCGTAGTCGCGGAAGTCGGGCAGACGCAGGTCCTTGAGCAGCAGCCCGCCGTTGGTGTGCGGGTTGTCGCTCATGCGCAGCGTGCCGGGAGGTGCGAGCCTCGCGACGTCCGCGTCGAGGCGGCCCTCGTCGTCGAACAGCTCGTGGACGCGGTACGAGTCGAGCCAGTCCTTGAGGTCCTGCAGGTGCTCGGGGGTGTCGCGCGCGCTCGCGAGCGGCACCTGGTGCGAACGCCAGGAGTCCTCGGTCTTCTTGCCGTCGATCGACTTGGGTCCCGTCCACCCCTTGGGTGTGCGGAAGACGATCATGGGCCAGGCCGGGCGCTCGTCGTTGCCCGCCGCGGCGTCGGCCTTGATCTGTGCGATGTGGTTGAGCACCTCGTCGAGCAGGACGCCGAAGCGGCGGTGGACCTCGTAGTGGTCCTCGCCGTCGAACCCGCCCGTGAAGAAGTACGGGGTGTGGCCGTAGCCGATCATGAGGTCGCGCAGCTCGTCGTCGCTGATGCGCCCCAGGATCGTGGGGTTCGCGATCTTGTACCCGTTGAGGTGCAGGATCGGCAGGACGACGCCGTCGTTGACCGGGTTGACGAACTTGTTCGAGTGCCAGCTCGTGGCCAGGGGACCGGTCTCGGCCTCGCCGTCGCCCACGACCGCGGCGACCAGCAGGTCCGGGTTGTCGAACGCGGCACCGTAGGCGTGCGAGAGGGCGTAGCCGAGCTCGCCGCCCTCGTGGATCGAGCCGGGCGTCTCCGGGGCGACGTGCGAGGGGATCCCGCCCGGGAACGAGAACTGGCGGAACAGCCGGCGCAGGCCCTCGGTGTCCTGGGTGATGTCGGAGTAGACCTCCGAGTAGGTGCCCTCGAGGTAGGAGTTCGCGACGAGACCTGGCCCGCCGTGGCCGGGGCCCGTGACGTAGATCGTCGACTGCTCACGCTCGACGATCGCGCGGTTCAGGTGCGCGTAGAGGAAGTTCAGGCCGGGCGTCGTGCCCCAGTGGCCGAGGAGGCGCGGCTTGACGTCGTCCCGGGTGAGGGGCTCGCGCAGCAGCGGGTTCGCCAGCAGGTAGATCTGGCCGACCGACAGGTAGTTGGCGGCCCGCCACCACCCGTCGACACGCGCGAGCGTCTCCTCGGAGAGGGGGGCGACCTCGGCGGATCGCCAAGGGGTTCCTTCTGTCGGACGCGAGGTGGTCGTAGTCATCGCACGCTCCAGCTGTACCGGGGAATGGTGGCACCTTCATACAACCTCATCCATGGGGGCAACGCATGGTTTCGACGGCCCCACGAGATGTGAGGTGCGTCGGTCGAGGCAGAAAAGGACGAAGGTCCCGACCGCTGCGTCGAGAGGTCCCGGGACGGGCGATCTCGCCCGGGACAGTGGTCTGGGTCACGTCGGGCGTCGGGGATTCTCTCCGCTCACCCCCGCCCGGCTACCGTGGAGTCGTGTCCGACCAGGCCTCCTCTCGCCCCGGCTTCTGGGCTGTCGCCCGCCGCCCCCGCATGATCGGCTTCCTGCTGCTCTTCCTGCTCGCGGCGGGTGTGTGCGGCCGCCTCGGGGTGTGGCAGCTCGACCGTGCCTACCAGCGGGCCGAGCTCGCCGAGCAGCACGAGATCGCCGAGGCCGAGGCCGCCGGTCCCGAAGGGCTCGGCGTGCTGCTTCCCCCGCAGTCGACCTTCCCGGGCGAGCTCGTGGGCCGACAGGCCTGGGTCGAGGGCGAGTACGAGCCCGAGGGCCAGTTCCTCGTCGCCGGGCGCGCGCTCGACGGGCGCACGGGCTACCTGGTCCTGACGCCCCTGCGTGTGAGCGACGACGGCACGGGCGGCGAGTCCTGGGCCGACCTGTCCGGCCCGCCCGTGGTCCCGGTCGTCCGTGGCTGGGTCCCGACGACGGACGGCCCGGCCCTCGAGGTCCCGTCCGGCGAGGTGCGGCTCACCGCCTACCTCCAGGCCTCCGAGGCCGCCGGGACCGGCGGGCTGCCCGAGGGGCAGACCGACTCGATCTCCTCGGCGGCGCTCGCCAACGTGTGGGGCAACCCGATCTACGGCGGGTACCTCGTGCTCATGGAGTCCGACCCGGCACAGCTCTCCGCGGCCGACGGCGGTCCCCACCTCCTGCCCCGGCCCACGATCGAGGGCGGCAACGGGGTCAACGTCCAGAACGCCTTCTACGCGTTGCAGTGGTGGATCTTCGGTGCGTTCGCGGTCGCGCTGTGGGTGCGGCTCGTGCGCGACGAGGCCGCGGGCGGTCGCAAGCGCTCGGACGGCGTCGGGGGCGGGATCGCCGGGTTGCCCGACCTGCCGCCGGCGCCGCGCGGCGAGGGCCTCGGGACGGGTGGCTCCGAGGAGGCCGGTCAGGCCGAGGGGGCCGGTGGGACCGAGGGCACCGGCGCGACCGGAGGGGCCGCGCCGAGCGGCGACCCGGTCAGCCGTCCGACGGTGTGAGCTCGAGCAGCATCTCGACGGTTCCTGCGTCCTCGACCTGGACGAAGCCGAGGTTCGGTGCGGTCACGCCGTAGTCGGCGAACGTCACGGGGATCGAGCCGCTGACCTGCGCTCCGCCGCCCGTGGACCGTGCCTCGAGGGTCGCGGTGACCTCGTGCGGGATGCCCTTGATCGTGAGCGTGCCGGTGGCCTGGACCGTCGCGGTGCCGGTCGCCAGACCGGAGAGGTCGACGGGGGCGGTGAGGACGAAGGTCGCGGTCGGGTGCTCGCCGGTGTCGAGGATGCGCAGGAACTGCCGGTCGCGTCCCGAGTCGTCGGTCTCGACGGTCGTCATGTCGACCTCGATGCTCGCCGCGGTGAGGACGCCGCCCTCGACCGTGACCTCGCCGCGCACGTCGCTCGTGCGTCCGACCACGGTCACGTCCTGCCCCGAGAGCACCTCGTCGACGCGGTAGCCCGCCTGGGACTCGGTGTCCACGGCGTAGACGCCGTCCCGGACGCCGTCGACGGACGAGCCCGACGAGCCCGCGCTGTCCTTCGCGGCCGAGGTCTCGTCGCTGGGCGCCGCGGAGCCGAGCGACAGGGGAGCGGCCTCGGTGCCGGCCTGCGAGCGGGCGTAGACCCACGTGCCACCGAGCAGGAGGAGCGCGCACAGCATCGCGATCCCGACGGTCAGCGTGATCGTCTTCTTCATGGCCCCTCGCATCCTCGTTGAACGTTCAACCAATCCTGAGGGCTCTTCCTGGGGAATGCCTGGAAGCAGGGCGTCGTGTCTGCTGTGCATCCGGGTGTGCACCGAGGACCTCGTCGTCCCGGCAGGTCGTCGCGCTGCGCCGGGACACGTCGGAACGGCGCGAGCGTACCGGCAGGTCAGGGCGTCACGGGACAGCGTTCAGGG
>NZ_JBHUAD010000180.1:0-8315 GCF_042789955.1 Oerskovia sp. NPDC056781 | reverse complement strand
ACCGAGCCCCGCCCTCTTCGGAGGGCGGGGCTCCTCGCGTCTCGTCGCCGCAGCCCGGCTGCACGGGAGGCCCCGGTCGGGGCCCTGTCGGGTTGCCCAGCACCAGGACGAGTAGGGCAGGTGGGGCTTGAACCCACGACCGGCGGATTATGAGTCCGATGCTCTGACCGACTGAGCTACTGCCCCTCGGCGGACAAGCGTACCGGCAGGCGGGCGCCGGACGGGCGCGCGGGCAGTACCGTGTCTGGCATGGCTCTGTTCGCCCGTAGCTCCCTGCCCGACGACGCCCGCAGGTCCCTGCGTCTCGCCCCGAAGGACGCGGTGCTCGCTTCCGCGCAGCTCGTCGGCGGCTCGTGGGCCGTCGCGACCCGCACCGTCCTGGCCACGACGGGGGACGCCGCGACCTCGCGCCCGTGGTGCGACGTGGACAAGGCGGGCTATGACCCGGCCACCGCGTCGATCACGGTCGAGTGGGTCGACGGCGCCGCTCCCCTGGTCCTGCACCTCGCCGACGCCAAGCGCACCGCGCTGGCCCAGACGGTCCGCGAGCGGGTGCAGTCGTCGGTGGTGCTCGCGGAGGTCGTGACACTCGGTGCCGGGCGTACTGCCAAGGTCGCCGTACGCCGTGACAGCGACGGCTCGCTCTTCTCCCAGGTCGTCGCCGAGGCAGGCGTGGACCTGGACGATGCCCGGACGCGGGCTGTGATCGACGCCGCGGAGGACCGGGTCCGATCGATGTCCGGACTACCCCTCTGATGCTGATAGAGTTTTCCCCGGTCGCCCAACCGGTGAAGATCGGTGGGTGAGCGGTCCCGCGTAGCTCAGCTGGCAGAGCATCCGACTGTTAATCGGACGGTCGTAGGTTCAAGTCCTACCGCGGGAGCAAGAGACGAGGCCCCTGGTCTGCGGAAACGCAGATCAGGGGCTTTCTGCATCTCTCGTGGACGCGGAACGCCCTGGGCTCCCGGACCGACCGTTCTCCAGCGATGTGACGCTCGTCGCACGGCGCCGGACGTGCGCCCAAGACCAGCCGGGCGCACCTCGGGGACCGCCTCTCCAGGCGTGGACGGCTCGACCCGTCGGGGCATGATCGCGACGCGGAACGCGAGGTGACGGTCCATGGTGGCGACGGCACGATACGCACCCAGCAGGAAGGCCACCGCCCCGAACAGGGCCCCGAGCCCGCTGGCGGCGGCGAGCGCCGGCGTCACCCTCGGGCTACGTGCACGTCACCCTCGACGACCGGAGGCGTCACCCTCGGCGGGAGCGCGCAACCCACAGGTCCTCAGACCCGCTCGCGCAGCTCCCGGCGCTCCTTCTCGACCGACAGCAGCTCGGCGAACGCCGCACCGTAGGCGTCGGGGTCGGCGGCCGGGTCGAGGCGTTGGAGGCGGCTCTTGGCGTCCGCGACGCGCCGCGTGAGGCCCAGGTCCACGAATGCCTTGATCACGCCCTGGACGTACCCCTGGATGACGTTCTCGCGGTCCTCGGGCAGCGGCGCGACCGCGAGCTGGTTGACGATGCCCCGCACGGTCTCCGGGGCCTGCTCGATCACGTGCTCGACCCACTGCCCGGCGGGGTGCGCGGCGGCGCCTGCCATGCCCCCGGCGGCCCGGATCGCGTCGTGCACGGCCCGCCAGGCCGGCGTCGCGAACGCGGTCTCGGAGAACGCGTCGAACTCCTCGGCCGGCACGTACTGGGGGTACTGGAGCGCGACGACGAGCGCCTGCCGCTCGAGGCGCGCCACGGGGTCGCGCGGGTCGGGCTGCGCGAAGACGGGGCCCGACGGCGCCGCGGTGGCTGCGTCGTCGGGCCCGGGGGGTGCCGGGCGCACCGGGGCCGGGAGCGTCTGCGGGACCCCGGCCTTGCCCGCCGCCGCGACCGCGCGCCGCACCGACTCCGAGTCCATCCCGATCCAGCCCGCGAGCATGCGCGCGTACTCGGGCCGCAGGGCCGTGTCACGGATGCCCGCGACGACCGGCGCCGCGGCGCGCAGCGCGGCCACGCGCCCCTCGGCGGTGTCGAGGTCGAACGTGGCGAGCGTGGTGCGGATGACGAACTCGAACAGGGGCTGGCGCCCGTCCACGAGCGCCCGCACGCCCTCGGGGCCGCGTGCCATGCGCAGCTCGCACGGGTCCATGCCGCTGGGCTCGACCGCGACGAACGTCTGGGCGTAGAAGCGCTGGTCCTCGCCGAACGCGCGGACGGCGGCCTTCTGACCGGCGGCGTCGCCGTCGAACGTGAAGACGACCTCTCCCCCGAGCGACGCGCCCGACGCGAGCTGGAGCCCGCCGCCCGCGGTCGTGTCCCCCAGGAGGCGGCGCACGATGCGCGCGTGGTCGGTGCCGAACGCCGTGCCGCAGGTCGCGACGGCCGTCGTGACGCCCGACAGGTGCGCAGCCATGACGTCGGTGTACCCCTCGACGACCACGACGCGCTTGTTCTTGGCGATCTCGCGCTTGGCGAGGTCGATCCCGTAGAGCACCTGGGACTTCTTGTAGAGGGTGGTCTCGGGGGTGTTGAGGTACTTGGGGCCCTGGTCCTCGTCGAAGAGCTTGCGCGCACCGAACCCGATGGTCTCGCCCGTGACGTCACGGATGGGCCACACGAGGCGGCCGCGGAAGCGGTCGTAGATGCCGCGCTGGCCCTGGCTCATGAGGCCTGACGCGATCAGCTCCACCTCGGTGAAGCCGCGTCCGCGCAGGTGGCGCAGGAGCGAGTCCCAGCCGGTCGGGGCGAACCCGACGCCGAAACGCTCGGCGTCCGAGCGGTCGAAGCTGCGCTCGGCCAGGAACGTGCGCGCGACCGTGGCGCCGGGCGCGAAGAGCTGCTCGGAGAAGTACTGGGAGGCCACGCGATGGGCCTCGAGCAGGCGCTGGCGCTTGCCGGGCTCCTCGGTGCGGCGCGGACCGCCGCCCTCCTCGTACCGCAGCTGGACGCCCACGCGGTCGGCGAGGTACTCGACGGCCTCGGTGAAGGTCATGCCGTCGATCTTCTGCACGAACGAGATGACGTCGCCGCCCTCGTTGCAGCCGAAGCAGTGCCAGCGCCCCACCTGGGGGCGGACGTGGAAGGACGGGGAGCGCTCGTCGTGGAAGGGGCACAGCCCCTTGAGCGAGCCGACACCCGCAGGCTTGAGGGTCACGTGCGAGGACACGATCTCGTCGATCCTCGCGCGTTCGCGCACCGCGTCGACGTCCTCGCGTCGGATCAGACCTGCCACGTACCCGAGTGTAGGTGCCGCCGCCCACGTGTCACGCCGGGTCTGCGCCCGAGACGGCGCAGGCCGCGCCTCGACCCGCTCAGGAGGACGCGAGCTGCAGCAGCCGGGCCCGCGATTCCGCGCACCGGCGGGCGTACGCGCCGGGGGTGTGACCGGTCACGGAGACGAAGTCCACAGCGAGGTGCGCCTGGTCGTAGTAGCCGACGTCGACCGCGAGCGCCGCGAGGTCCTGCCCGGGGTCGGTGGCCAGGCGCTCCGCGGCGAGGTGGACGCGGTGGCGTTGCAGGACCCACTTGGGCCCGACGCCGACGCGCTCGCCGAGGAGGCGCTGGAGGCTGCGCGTGCTGGTGCCCGCGACGCGCGCGAGGTCGGCGACGCGGGCGTGCGGGCCGAGCTCGCCCGACGTCACGGTGTCCAGCACACGGGAGACCTGCGGCAGCGCGGGGTCGGGGGCGAGCCGGTCGCGCAGGAGGTCCGCGAGGACGCCGACCGCGGCCTCGTCCTGGCCACGATCGGCGAGCGCCAGGGCGCGGTCGCCCGCCTCGTCAGCCCCCGCCCCCAGGGCGCCCGACGCCGGCACGGACGTCCCGCGCGGCACGGCCAGCGCCCCGGGGCGCAGCTTCGCGGCGACGACGACGCCGGCCCCGAGCAGCGTGCGGTCGAACAGCCCGTCGGGGATGCCGTGGGCCGCGAACCCGCTCGGCTCGGCGACGAGGTTGACGCACGGGTGCGGGATCACGGTCTGAGTGAACGACTCCCCGACCGGCAGGTCCCAACGCACGAGCCAGAACCAGTCGACGCGGTCCGCGAGGTCGGCCGGGGCGGGCAGCCGCTCGAGCGCGAACGCCCGGCGCGCGGCCGCCGGGTCCACCACGCCGTACGTGGTGGACGGGACGCGGGGAGCGCCCGGGCCACCGGGGCTGCTCGGGGCGCCGGCGGCGCCCGCGGGTTCGTGTCGCATTCCTCCAAGACTGCCACCGCGTACCGACACGACGATGGAACCGACGCACCACGACCCGGCAGCACCGACCACTGGAGGAACCATGGACATGTCAGCCCTGCACCCGAACCTGGCCGTCTCCGACGCGCGCGCCGCGATCGACTTCTACACCGCGGCGTTCGGCGCCGAGGTCGACGACGTCATCACGGCCGGCGACGCGATCATCCACTCCGACCTGCGCCTGCCCACGGCGTCCGGGTTCTCGACGTTCACGGTCGCCCAGGAGTTCCCGGGCGCGGGGTCGGTGGCACCGGATCCCGAGGGCCCGACCCCCGTGTCGTTCACCGTGCCCGTCCCGGACACCGACGCCGCGTACGCCCGCGCCATCGCCGCGGGCGCGACGAGCACGTCCGAGCCCGCGGACTGGTTCGAGGGCTTCCGCCAGGCCTCGGTGCGGTGCCCGTTCGGGCACCGGTGGTACTTCACGACGGTCGCCGACTCGGTCACGCCCGACGACGTGCAGCGCGCGAGCGACGCCTGGATGAGCGAGCAGCCGGCCGGCTGAGCCGGTCGCCCGGGTCGGCCGATCAGCCGGCCGGGCGGGCACGGGCGGTACCGTCTGCCCATGACGATCGACGAGCACCCCGGGAGCATCCGCCTCTGGGGTGCTCCGTCGTGCCCCGACGAGCCGTGGGTCGAGTACCGGGCCCCCGAGGGCCGTCTCGTCGCGGCCCCCTGGAGCCTCGCGACCATCGTGTTCGAGCCCGGGCACGCACGCGAGTGGCCGGGCGAGGTGCACCACGAGCACGAGCTCGTGTGGTGCGAGGGCGGTCCGCTCGACGTCGAGACCCAGGGGCGCCGCTGGCTCGTCCCGCCGACGCTCGGCATCTGGTTGCCCGCCCGCACCCCGCACAGAGTCCGGGCGGACCCCGACGTGACGGTCTACGCCACCTACCTCAACCCGGACCAGGTTGTCCCCCGGTGGGACAGCGTGGTCGGTGTGCCCGTCACCCCCCTGCTGCGCGAGCTGCTCCTGCACGGCCGCACGGCCGTCATGCCCGACGCGAGCCGCCACAACCTCCAGGCGCTCGCGGTCGAGCAGATCGTGCCGCTGCCCGCCGCGAGCATCGAGCTGCGGATGCCGCGCGACGTGGACCTTCGCCATGTCGCGGAGCGCCTGCTCGCCACCCCGGGGGACGGCCGCTCGCTCGACGCCTGGGCGTCGGAGATCGGCACGAGCCCGCGCACGTTCATGCGCCGGTTCGTCGAGGAGACGGGGCTGTCGTTCGCGCAGTGGCGCATCCTCGCGCGCACGGGCGCGGCTCTCGTGCTGCTCGCCGAGGGCCGCCCGGTCCGCGAGGTCGCGCGCGAGGTCGGGTACTCGAGCCCGAGCACGTTCGTCACGGTCTTCCGCCGTACCACGGGCATGTCGCCTGCCGCGTACGCGCGCCTGCTCGGAGCACCCGGCCACTGAACGTGGCGGGAAATCGGTCATCGCTGGCAGGATTTCTCGATCCCGCCCGGGTTAGCCTCACCTTCGTCCCGCCAACTAAGGCTAGGCTCAACTAACTAACTAACGGGCGCCGCCACGCTGCGAGACGCCCGACGGAGGACCCTTCATGACCCCGACCACTCCCCGCCGTCGCACCGCCCCCCGGCGCCGTCTCCTGGGCGCCGTCGCCGCGTTCACGACCCTGGCCGCGCTCGCGGCCTGCTCGACGGGAGGGACCGGCGGCTCGACGCCGGCCCCCGCGGGCGGAGCCGACGTCGCCACGACGAACCTCGCCGAGGCCGACGCGTTCCCGGTCGAGATCGAGCACACGTACGGCTCGACGACGATCGACGCCGAGCCCCAGCGCGTCGTGACGATCGGATGGAGCAGCCAGGACGCGGTCGTCGCGTTCGGCAAGGTCCCCGTGGGCATCGAGAGGTTCACCGGCCCCGGCATCGAGGACGACATCCTCCCCTGGCTGACCGAGACCTTCGAGGGGGCCACGCCCGAGCTGCTCACGAGCAACCCCGACGTCCCGTTCGAGCAGATCGCGGCCCTGCGCCCCGACGTGATCATCGCCGTCTACTCGGGCATCACCGACACGGCCTACGAGCGCCTCTCCGAGATCGCCCCGACGCTCGCCTTCCCGGGCTCCGCGTGGGAGACGTCGTGGCAGGACCAGACCACGATGATCGGGGCGGCCCTGGGGCAGCCCGCCAAGGCCGACGACCTCGTCGAGGGCGTCGGGACGAAGGTCGCCGAGACGGCGGCGGCCCACCCCGAGCTCCAGGGCGAGACCATCACGTACGCGATGAACGGCGAGGGCGGCCTCATCGTCTTCTGCCCCTCGGACCCGCGCATCGAGCTGCTGACCCAGATCGGGCTCGTCCCGTCCCCGGGCACCCTCACGGCCTGCGGCGCCGAGGACGCGTCGTCGGTCTCGGTCGGCTCCGAGCTCATCCCCACGCTCGACGCCGACGCGTTCATCCTCATCGACGTCGACGAGACGGTCTACGACACCCTCATGGGCAACCCGCTGTTCGCGGCGCTGCCCTCGGTCGTCGACGACCGCGTGATCCGCGTCGTCGGCATGGACTACGCCATGGCGACCTCCGCACCGACCGTCCTGAGCATCCCCTACGCTCTCGACGAGTTCGTCGCCCAGCTCACGACCACCCTCGGCTGAGCACGTCGGGCCGGCCCACGCGCGGCCCCCGCGAACAACACTGCGACGGCCCGGTGCCCGAGGGGGCCGGGCCGTCGTCCAGCAGGTCGGTCCAGGTCAGCGCGGCCCGGAGACCCACCGCTCGTGGAGCTGGTACGCGCTCACGTCGGTGAGCGACGCGACCTGGTCGACGACGACCCGGAGGCGAGCGGCGTCGTCGGGCGCCTCGACCCAGTCCGCCGCGAACGGCGCCTCGAGCGCACCAGGGGCCTTGTCGATGAAGACCCCGACGAGGTCCGCCAGGACCTGCCGCTGCTGGTGGTGCAGCGGCTCCTGCTCACGCGGAGCCATGACGTACGCGACCGCCATGCCCTTGAGCGCGAGGATCTCGGCGGACGTCGCCTCCGGGACGACCAGGCGGGCCGAGTAGCGCGTGAGCGGACCGTCGCCGTACTCCTCGCGCGTCGCGGCCTGCGCCGACCCGCTGAAGCGCCCGATGAGCTGGCTCGTCGAGTCCTTGAGGGCCGCGAGCGCCCGGCGCGAGCCGTCGAACCCGCGCATCAGGTGGCCGGTGGACTCGAGCCGGGAGATCGCGGCGTCGAGCTCGTCCGCGGTGTACGCGTCGCCGTACCAGGCGCGAACCGCGGCCACGACGCGCGCCCGCTCGTCGGGGTCCGCGAGGACCGCGAGGTCGAGCTTGCCGCCCACGATCGCGTCCTCGACGTCGTGCACCGAGTAGGAGATGTCGTCGGCCAGGTCCATGACCTGGGCCTCCATGCACTTGACGTGCGCTGGGGCGCCCTCGCGCAGCCACGTGTAGACGGGCACGTCGTCGGGGTAGACGCCGAACTTGTGCGTCGTGGAGCCGTCCGCGCGCAGCGGACCCTCGCCCCTGCGCCACGGGTACTTGACGCTCGCGTCGAGGCTCGCACGGGTCAGGTTGAGGCCCACGGGCGTGCCGTCCGCGGCGAAGACCTTGGGCTCGAGGCGCGTCAGGAGACGCAGCGTCTGGGCGTTGCCCTCGAAGCCGCCGTGGTCCGCCATGATCTCCGCGAGCGCACGCTCGCCGTTGTGCCCGAACGGCGGGTGGCCCAGGTCGTGGGCCAGGCACGCGGTGTCGACGACGTCCGGGTCGCACCCGAGCGCGCGCCCCATCTCCCGGCCCACCTGCGCGACCTCGAGGCTGTGCGTCAGGCGTGTGCGCACGAAGTCGTCGGAGCCCGGCCCCAGGACCTGGGTCTTGGCACCGAGCCGACGCAGCGCCGAGGAGTGGACCACGCGCGCACGGTCGCGCTCGAAGGGCGTGCGGGCCTTGCTCTTGGGCGGCTCGCGGACCCAGCGCTCGACGTCGTCGGCCGAGTATCCGAGGGCGCTTCCTGGCATCGTGTGGGGCACGGGTCCCACCCTATCGAGGCGAACAGCGCGCGGTGGCGCGCCGTCCCCGCACCGAGAAGTGAGTAGATGCCCCTGATCCGCAGAGATCAGGGGCATCTAC
>NZ_JBHUAD010000179.1:0-8502 GCF_042789955.1 Oerskovia sp. NPDC056781 | reverse complement strand
GGCGCGCGGTGACGGCGTCCACGCCGTTCTGCAGGAGCTCGCGCAGGTACACGCGCGGGCTCGAGTACAGGTGACGCGCGAGCAGGTCGACGACGCCGTGCAGGTCGACCTGGAACGTGCTCGTCAAAGCGGCCGGTCCTCGACGAAGGTGTTCGCGTCGGACGCGTCCGCGTCGGGGGCGGGGAACTGCTCGTCGAGCTGCTCGAAGAACTGGAGCCCCGAGTACAGGCCGCACTCGACGAGCTGGCCGAGCTGGTCGTCCGCGACGCCGAACTCCAGGTCGGTCGCGACCTCGGTGTAGATCGCGACGCGCTCGCCCTCGACCCGGCAGAAGACCTTGGGCCACACCTTGCGCTGGTTGAAGTCGTTGGCGAGCATGACGAGGCCCACGTGCTCCTCGGCGGGCAGGGTGCGGTGCCAGCGCCCGCGGACCTGCAGGATCTCCTGCTTCGAGCCCTGGACGAAGAAGTAGAAGACGTTCCCGTCCCAGCCCCCGCCGAGGTCGCCGTCGTCGTCGATCCCGTAGTTCCAGCCCTTGCCCGCCAGGAAGGCCTCGACCCGGTCGCGCGACAGCGGTGCGTTGGGGGTACGGTCCGTGCTGCCGGGCTTGGTGAAGTAGCTCATGTCTCGTTCCTCGTCGTCGGTTGCCGCTGCGGTGCGGCGGCGAAGGCCGTGCGGGCGGGCGCCTGTCCGCCCACCCGGAGGAGCCTACGCACGACCACCCACACCGGGACAGGGTGGATTTGTCCGACCAGGCTCCCGGCCCTGCCGCCGGGTACGGTTCTCGGATGCTCATCGTCGCCGTCGTCGGCCCCACCGCGACCGGGAAGTCGGACCTCGCCCTCGACCTCGCACAGGCCCTGGCCCCCGCCGAGATCGTCAACGCCGACGCCTACCAGCTCTACCGCGGCATGGACGTGGGGACCGCGAAGGTGCCCGTCGACGAGCGGCGGGGGATCGCCCACCACCAGCTCGACGTGCTCGACCCCGCCGACGACGCGTCGGTCGCCGACTACCAGGCCGCGGCCCGCGCCGACCTCGACGCGATCGCGGGGCGCGGCGCCCGACCGGTCGTCGTCGGCGGGTCGGGGTTGTACGTGCGCGCGCTCCTCGACGAGATGAACTTCCCCGGCACGGACCCGGCCGTCCGCGTCCTGCTCGAGGAGCGCGCCGAGCGCGAGGGCACCAGGGCGCTGCACACCGAGCTCGCCCGGTTGGATCCCGCGGCCGCGACGTCGATCGGTCCGTCGAACACCCGGCGCGTCGTCCGCGCGCTCGAGGTCATCGCGATCACCGGCGAGCCCTTCACCGCGAACCTGCCGCGCCAGGAGTACGTCCGCCCGGCCGTGCAGATCGGGCTCGACTGCGACCGCGAGACGCTCGACGCGCGCGTCGCGGGCCGCGTCGAGCGGATGTGGGAGCACGGGCTCCTCGACGAGGTCCGCTCCCTCGCGCCGGGCCTCGGACGGACCGCGGAACGGGCAGTCGGCTACGCCGAGGTGCTCGCGCACCTGCGCGGGGAGACCACGGCCGACGAGGCACGCGAGCAGATCACCGCGAACACGCGCCGGCTCGCCCGCAAGCAGATGGGATGGTTCGGCCGCGACCCGCGCGTGCACTGGCTCGACGCGCAGTCGCCCACGCTGCTCGCCGACGCGCTCGAGATCGTCCGGGCCGCCGACGACGGCACCCTGGACGAGCGCACGGACGACCGCCCGACGCGCCGTAGTCTGGGCTCATGAGCCCCACGCCGCCCCGTTCGACGACCCGTCTCGCCAAGGGCCACGGGACCCGCAACGACTTCGTCCTGATCGCCGACCTCGAGGGCAGCCGCGACCTCGACGCCGACCAGGTCCGTGCGCTCGCGGACCGCCGGTCCGGGATCGGCGGCGACGGCGTGATCCGGCTCGTGCCCACCGCGTACGTGCCCGAGTCCGCGCAGGTCCTCGCGGAGGACCCCGACGCGATCTGGTTCATGGACTACCGCAACGCCGACGGATCGATCGCCGAGATGTGCGGCAACGGGGTGCGGGTCTTCGCGGCCTTCGCCGAGCGGCTCGGGCTCGTGGACCTCGGCGTCGCCGGGGCCCGGCCCGGTGCCGACGACGCGCCCGAGGGTGAGGCCGCTCAACGCGTCCTCGCGGTCGGCACGCGCGCGGGCGTCAAGTACGTGCGCAAGGAGGCGAACGGCTGGTACGCCGTGGACATGGGCCCGTGGTTCCTGCCGGGCGGCCGTACGGCCCTCGACGAGGGCTTCGACGCCGCGGTCGCGATCTCGGGCTGGGAGGTCCCGCGCCCCGCGCTGAGCGTCGACCTGGGCAACCCGCACACGGTCCTCGCGCTGCCGCAGGAGGACGAGCTCGAGGCCGCCGACCTCACGCAGGCACCGACCGTCTCGCCGGAGCCCCCCCACGGCACGAACGTCGAGCTCGTCGTCCCGCTCGGCGAGGAGGTCTCGGTCGACGGGACCGTCGTCGGGCGGCTGCGCATGCGCGTGCACGAGCGCGGCGTCGGGGAGACCGAGTCCTGCGGGACGGGGGCGTGCGCCGCGGCGCTCGCGGTCCGTACATGGGGCGGCCCGTCGTCGCCCGACGTGTGGCTCGTCGACGTGCCGGGCGGCACGGTGCGGGTGACCGCCCTGGAGGGCGGTCGCGTCGAGCTCGCCGGACCGGCCGAGATCGTCTTCGGGGCGGAGATCGACCTGGCGGCCTTCGCCCGCTGACCACGGCACCGCGGGCACCGCGGGCACCGTCACGTGGCCCGACGGCGTCGCGCCACGGCGCGCTCGGCGCGCTCGGCGCGCGCCGGTCCGTGGCCGCCTCGCGCCGGGCGACGGGTCGGTCCGGCGGGCGCTCAGCCTGCGCGCGTGACCTCGAGCACCCGGAACCCCTTGGCGCTCGCGAGCTTGCTGACCGTCAGGTCGTCGTCCAGGTGCTCGTTCAGCCAGGCCATGAGCGAGTCCGCACCGAGGTTGCGCTGCACCACGAGGTAGGCCTCGGTGCCGGGCTCCAGGCGCGGCAACCAGTGCAACAGCATCTCGTGCAGCACGTCCTTGCCGACCCGGATGGGCGGGTTGGACCAGATCGCCGCGAACCGGACGCCGGCCGGGACGTCCTCGGGGCGCACCGCGCGCACGTTCTCGAGCCCCAGCCGTGCGGCGTTGCGTCGCACGAGGTCGAGCGCCCGTTCGTTGACGTCGACGGCCCACACGGTCGCGGCGGGCGACTCGAGCGCCATGGTCAGCGCGACCGGGCCCCAGCCGCAGCCGAGGTCCAGGAGGTTCGCTGCGCCGTCGGGCCCGGACGCGGCGGGCGGGAGGTCCGGGACCGAGCGCAGGAGGACCTGCGTGCCCAGGTCCAGGCGCCCGGGGGAGAAGATGCCCGACGCTACCTCGACCGTGACCTCGCGGCCCGCGAGCCGGACCGTGAGCTCCCGGCGCTCCTCGGCGGAGGCGGGCCTCGCCGTGAAGTAGTGGTCGGGAGAGGGCTCGGGCGTCGCGTCGGGAGGTGTGGTCACGAGGACCGATCCTATCGGCCGGCGCACGACCCGCCGCGGTCGCCCGGGCACGCCCAGAGGGTGGTCCGCGCTGCGCCCTGGGATGAACCGCGGCTCCGCAGGGCGAATTGGTTCGCGCCGGGACGATCCGGCGTGCCACGCTTGTTGTACGACATGCCGACCGGAGCGTCTCCGGACGGAACGACCGGCCCAGGTCACCTCGACCCGGCGCCCGGACCCTCAGCTGAAAGGCGGCCCATGACCCAGACCCCCGCGAACCCCACCCCTGAGACCGAACCGGAGACCGTGCGCCCCGAGCGCGACATCGCCGGAGACGTCGTGGCACGGGTGCTCGCACGGGCGGGTACCGCGCGCGCCGAGGGAGGCACCCAGCACTCCGTCCACGACGGCGAACAGCTCGAGCTCGCCGAGCGCACCGCGCTGCGACGGGTGGCGAACCTCTCGACCGAGCTCGAGGACGTCACCGAGGTCGAGTACCGGCAGCTGCGACTGGAGAAGGTCGTGCTCGTCGGGCTGTACAGCGGCAGCGGCGAGGCCGCGGCGACAGAGGCCGAGGTCTCGTTGCGCGAGCTCGCGGCCCTCGCCGAGACCGCCGGTTCCCAGGTGCTCGACGGCGTGCTCCAGCGCCGTCAGAAGCCGGACCCCGGGACCTACCTCGGGTCGGGCAAGGCCGAGGAGCTCGCTTCCGTCGTGGCCGTGAGCGGCGCGGACACCGTCGTGATCGACGGCGAGCTCGCGCCCTCGCAGCGCCGTGCGCTCGAGGACATCGTCAAGGTCAAGGTCGTCGACCGGACCGCGCTCATCCTCGACATCTTCGCCCAGCACGCCAAGTCCCGGGAGGGCAAGGCGCAGGTCGAGCTCGCGCAGCTCGAGTACCTGCTCCCGCGCCTGCGAGGCTGGGGCGAGTCGATGTCCCGCCAGGCCGGTGGCCAGGTGGGTGGCGCCGGCGCGGGCATGGGCTCGCGCGGACCCGGTGAGACCAAGATCGAGCTCGACCGTCGCCGCATCCGCGACCGCATGACCAAGCTGCGCCGCGAGATCGCCGCGATGGCGCCGGGCCGCGAGACCAAGCGGTCCTCGCGCAAGCGCCACGCGATCCCGTCGGTCGCGATCGCGGGGTACACGAACGCGGGCAAGTCGAGCCTGCTCAACGCCCTCACGGGCGCCGGCGTGCTCGTCGAGAACGCCCTGTTCGCGACCCTGGACCCCACGGTCCGGCGCGCGCAGACCGAGGACGGGCGCGTGTACACGCTCGCCGACACGGTCGGGTTCGTGCGCTCCCTGCCGCACCAGCTCGTCGAGGCGTTCCGCTCGACGCTCGAGGAGGTCGGCCAGGCCGACCTGCTGCTCCACGTCGTCGACGCGTCGCACCCCGACCCCGAGGGCCAGATCGCGGCGGTCCGCCACGTGCTCGCCGACATCCCGGGCATCGACCAGGTGCTCGAGGTCGTCGTGCTCAACAAGGTCGACGTCGCCGACCCCGACGTCGTCGCCCGCATCCGCGGGCGTGAGCGCCGCACGATCCTCGTCTCGGCGCACACCGGGCAGGGGATCGACGACCTGCTCCAGCTCATCTCCGACGAGCTGCCGCGTCCCGACGTCTCGATCGACGTCGTGGTGCCCTACCACCGCGGCGACCTGGTCAACCGCGTGCACCTCACGGGCGAGATCGACCTCGAGGAGCACGTCGAGACGGGGACGCGGCTCCTGGGCCGCGTCGACGAGGGGCTCGCGCTCGAGCTCAACACGGTGGCGGTCCGGGCCTGACCGTCGCTGGGGCCACCGTCCCGGCGCTCTGCGAGCCCGGTCGTGTCGGTGGCCCCACGTAGACTTCCGGGGTGCCCGAGGAGACCACCACCACCCTGACCGCGGGCCCCGCGACCCCTGACGTCGAGGAGCTGCTCGACCTCGCGGTCGGCGCCCTGGGCGGCGGTCGCCGCGCCGGGCAGCACCAGATGGCCGCGAACGTCGCGCGGACGATCGACGGCTCGGGCGGCCCCGACCACCTGCTGGTCCAGGCCGGGACGGGGACCGGCAAGTCCCTCGGGTACCTCGTGCCGGCGGTCCGGCACGCGGTCTGCGAGGACGAGCGTGTCATCGTCTCGACCGCGACCCTCGCCCTCCAACGCCAGATCATCACGCGCGACCTGCCGCTCGTCGCCGAGGCCGTCGCCGACCGCCTGCCGCGCCCGCCGCGGATCGCGCTCCTCAAGGGCTGGCACAACTACCTGTGCCAGCACAAGATCGAGGGCGGCTACCCGGCCGACGAGCCCACCCTGTTCGACCTGCCCACGGGTGGCGAGCGCGCGGGCGTCGCCGAGCACCCCGCGCCCGGCGCGGCGTCGGGGGCCGCAGCCCTGGGGGAGCAGGTCGTGCGGCTACGCGAGTGGGCGCAGGAGACCACGACCGGGGACCGGGACGACCTCGTGCCCGGCGTCTCCGACAAGGCCTGGCGGCAGGTCTCGGTCACGGCGCTCGAGTGCCTGGGCGCCAAGTGTCCCCTCATCGACGACTGCTTCCCCGACCAGGCGCGCACGAGCGCCCGGGAGGCCGACGTCGTCGTGACCAACCACGCGATGCTGGGCATCGCCGCGTCGGGCTCGCCCGGCGTGCTGCCCGAGCACGGTGTCGTGGTCGTCGACGAGGCCCACGAGCTCAGCGACCGCGTCACGGCCGCCGCGACCGCAGACCTCTCCGTGCCGATCATCGAGCACGCGGCACGCCTCGCGCGCCGGCACGGAGGAGTCCAGACGACGGACCTCGACCTGGCGACAGGGGCGTTCGGGACCGTCGTCGCCTCGCTTCCCGCGGAGCGCTTCCCCGACGGCCTGCCCGACGACGCGCGCTCTGCCGTGGCTGCCGTCCGCGACGCCGCCCGCACCGCGCTGAGCGCGCTCAAGCCCGACACCTCGGGCGGTCCGCAGGCCCAGCCCGACACCGGTATGAAGATGGCCCAGGCGACCATGCTCCAGGTCTTCGAGATCGCCGAGCGCATGGCCCAGGACCCCACCGGCCACGACGTCCTGTGGTGCTCGCGCGCGGGCGACGACGGTCGATGGAGCGGGGACGGCGTGAGCAAGCTGCACGCCGCGCCGCTCGCGGTCGCGGGCCTCATCCGTACCCACCTCCTGACCGAGCGCACGGGCGTCTTCACCTCGGCGACGCTCGCGCTCGGCGGCACCTTCGACCCCGTGGCCCGCTCGCTGGGCCTCGACGACGACGGCGCCACCTGGACCGGCGTGGACGTCGGCAGCCCGTTCGACTACCCCCAGCAGGGCATCCTCTACATCGCCAAGCACCTGCCCCAGCCCGGCCGCGAGGCCGCGACGGACGGCCAGCTCGACGAGATCGCCGACCTCATCACCGCGGCCGGGGGACGGACCCTCGGGCTCTTCTCCTCACGGCGAGCGGCGCTCGCGGTCGCCGAGGCCATGCGTGAGCGTCTCGACGTCCCCATCCTGTGCCAGGGTGAGGACCAGCTGCCGACGCTCGTCAAGGAGTTCGCCGCGGACCCCGCGACATGCCTGTTCGGCACGCTCTCGCTGTGGCAGGGCGTGGACGTCCCCGGCCCCAGCTGCCAGCTCGTCCTGATCGACAGGATCCCCTTCCCGCGTCCCGACGACCCCGTGAAGTCGGCTCGCGCTCGCGCGGTCGAGGCCGCGGGCGGCAACGGTTTCATGCAGGTCTCGGCGAACCACGCCGCGCTGCTGCTCGCGCAGGGCGCGGGACGGCTCATCCGGTCGACCGCCGACCGCGGGGTCGTCGCGGTCCTCGACCCGCGTCTGGCGACGGCCCGTTACGGCTCCTACCTGACGAAGTCGATGCCGGACTTCTGGACCACGACCGACCGCCGTGTCGTCCTCTCTGCGCTCGAGCGCCTGTCCGCCCTAGGCTGAGACCTGGCAGTCCATGCAACGGACGTCGCGACGCTCGTGCAGCGACCGACGCCCGGCGCTCAACGTCCAGGAGGCACAGTGCCCGCCCGTACCACCAAGCTCGCGATCGTCGGCGCAGGTTCCGTCGGATCGACCCTCGCCTACGCGGCGCTCATGCGTGGAGCCGCTCACACCGTGAGCCTGCTCGACATCAACAGGACCAAGGTCGAGGCCGAGGTCCTCGACCTCCAGCACGGCATCCAGTTCATGCCCATGGCCAAGGTCGAGGGCTCCGACGACGTCGCGGTGTGCGCGGACGCCGACGTCGTGGTCTTCACCGCCGGGGCCAAGCAGAAGCCCGGACAGACGCGCCTGGACCTCGCCGAGGCGACGATCTCGCTGGTGCGCAAGATCCTGCCCGGACTCGTCGAGGTCGCGCCCAACGCCGTCTACATCATGGTGACCAACCCGGTCGACGTGGTCACCTACGCCGCTCTCAAGTACTCGGGCCTGCCCCCGAACCAGCTCTTCGGCAGCGGCACGGTCCTGGACTCGTCCCGGCTGCGCTTCCTCGTCGCGCAGCACTGCGGCGTCGCGGTGCAGAACGTGCACGCGTACATCGCGGGCGAGCACGGGGACAGCGAGATCCCCCTGTGGAGCTCGGCGACCATCAGCGGGGTGCCGTTGCTCGAGTGGCAGGGGCTCAAGGGCCGTGGTCCGCTCACGGCCGAGGTGCGCGAGGACATCGCGCACGAGGTCGTGCAGTCGGCCTACCGCATCATCGAGGGCAAGGGGGCGACGAACTACGCGGTCGCGCTCGCCGCGACCCGCATCATCGAGGCCGTCCTCGACGACGAGCACCGGGTCCTGCCCGTGTCCTCGCTCCTCGAGGACTTCCACGGGATCAGCGACGTCTGCCTCTCCGTCCCGTCCCTGCTCGAGCGACGAGGGTGCGGGGAACGGATCGAGGTCCCGCTGTCCGACCACGAGCTCGCAGGGCTCCGGGCGTCCGCGGAGTCGGTCCGGGCCGTGGCGAAGAGCTTCGGGCTGTAGCCGTGCCTCCGGTGCCCTGCGCAGGGCACCGGAGACGACGAAGGGGACGACCCACGTG
>NZ_JBHUAD010000178.1:0-8521 GCF_042789955.1 Oerskovia sp. NPDC056781 | reverse complement strand
GTCCGAGACGGGTTGCTGGGTCGCGTCCCCAGCAACCCGTCTCAGGCCGAACCACCCATCTCACTCAGGGCGCGTCGGAGCGCTAGCGCAGCGGCGCCGCCGGGTACTCGGCGGGTGTCTTGCCCAGGGCCTCGGACAGCTCGAGCCGCTCCTCCAGGACCCCGGGACGCTCTTGGTGCATCTCGGCGATCACGGCCTCCTGCGCGGCGGGCGTGAGGTGGTCGAAGTAGAGCGTCCCGTCGAGGTGCTGCGCCTCGTGCTGGAGCGCACGGCCCAGGAAGTGCGAGCCATGGAGCTCGACGGGCTTGCCGTGCTGGTCGAACCCGCGCACGATCGCCTTCACGGGGCGGGCGAGCGGCGAGTACGCGCCCGGGATCGAGAGGCACCCCTCGTCGCTCTCCTCGATCTCGTCCTCGGGACCGTCGAAGACCTCGAGCACCGGGTTGACGACGTGCCCGACGTGGCGGTCCTCGTTCTCGTCCTCGACGTCGTACACGAAGACCCGCAGGTCCACGCCGACCTGCGGCGCCGCCAGGCCCACGCCCTCCGCGACGAACATCGTCGTGAACAGGTCGTCGACGAGCTGCGCGAGCTCGGGCGTGCCGAACTCCGTGACCTCACGGCACGGGGTGTGCAGGACGGACTCACCGATCTCGGTGATGCGCAGGATGTTGCCGCGCTCGACCTCGGGGGCGATCTCCGGGAAGGACTTGACCGGCTGGCCCAGGACATAGGTGGTGGGGCGACGGCGGCCGAAGGTGAACATGGGAGAAGCCTAGGTGCTGCTCAGGGTCAACGATCGGCAGGGACTCGACGCTGGTCGGCGGACGGTTCGAAGATCTGGATGTATGCCTCCAGGGTGATCGCGAACACTCCCAGGGAGAGGGCAGTCCACGCGAGCCACGCCGCAACCCCGGACAGCCCGTCGCCGTTCGCACCGACCGCTGCGGCCAACGTCATTCCTGCAGAGAATGCCACGTAGCCCAGGAGGAGCCACCTCGTGGAGCCTCTGAACGTCCGGGACTTGCGAAGCAGTCCCTGCCCGAGAAATCCGGCGAGGAGGAACACCGGGATCACGGTAGCCACCAGGGCGCACGTCGCACTCGTCATGCAGGGACGATACGGGCTTGTCGACACACTCGTCAGGCAGTCGACCAAGGAGCGGGAACTTGGAACTCCGAGAGGTGCTCCTCGAGGAGCCCCAGCGGCCCGACAACGCGAAAGGCCCGGAACCGTTGAGGTTCCGGGCCTTCGCGACTGAGCCGCCTATCAGAATCGAACTGATGACCTTCTCATTACGAGTGAGACGCTCTACCGACTGAGCTAAGGCGGCGCGTGCCGGACGTCACGCCTTGCGGCGCTCCGTTTCAGCAAGCGTCGCAACTGTACCCAACGCGAGGGCGTGAGGACAAACTGGCTCCCGCGACGCCGTCGGGCCCCCTGTTCAGACGGCCCGCGGGTCACCAGGTCAGAGCACCCTCAGCAGACCTTCCCGTCCTCCGGGACCTTCCCGTCGACCAGGTACGCGTCCACGGCGTCGGCGACGCAGGCGTTGGACCGGCCGTAGGCCGTGTGCCCCTCGCCCTCCCAGGTGAGCAGCGTCGCGGAGTCGAGGGTCTTGGCGAGGCCCTCGGCCCACACGTACGGGGTCGCGGGGTCGTTGGTCGTGCCGATGACGACGATGGGCGCGGCGCCCTCGGCGTGGAGGTCGAACTCCTGGTCGACGACGGGGTAGGGCCAGTCGACGCACGTCAGGCCGCCGTAGCTGAAGAACGAGCCCATGGTCGGGGCCGCTTCCTCGATCTGGGCGGCCTGCTCGGCCATGAACGCGGGGTCGGGGTTGCCGCGCGCGTCGAGGCAGTTGATGGCACGGAACGCCTCGGACGAGTTGTCGTTGAACGTGCCGTCGGCGTTGCGGCCGTTGTACAGGTCGGCGAAGCCGAGCAGCATCGTGCCGTCGCCGTCGTTGAGCGCGGCGTCCAGGCCGGCGGTCAGGGCGTACCAGCTCTCGTTGTTGTAGAGCGGCAGCGCGATCCCGTAGAACGCGAGCGTCGACGTCAGGCGGCGGTCGCTCGAGGTTCGCATGGGGCGCTCGGAGACCTGGTCGAGGAATGCCTTGACCTGCGCCATGCCGTCGTCGACCGAGCCGGTCAGCGGGCAGTTCTTGCCGCCCTGGCAGTCCTTCACGTAGGCCCGCAGCGCGTTCTCGAAGCCGACGGCCTGCTGCGCGGAGATCTCGTCGGAGGTCAGCGAGGTGTCGATCGCGCCGTCGAGGACCATGCGCCCGACCTTCTCCGGGTAGAGCCCCGCGTACGTGGCGCCGAGCTGGGTGCCGTAGGAGAAGCCGAGGTAGTTGAGCGTCGAGTCACCGAGGGCGGCGCGCAGCATGTCCATGTCGCGCGCGGCGCTCTGGGTGTCGACGTTGCCGAGGAGGTCGCCCGTGTTCTGCGCGCAGGCGTCGGCCCAGGCCTTGAGGTCGGCCGTCATCTCGGCGCGACCCTCGTCGCTGTCGGGGTAGGCGCGGGACAGCGAGGCGTCCTTGGCCGCGTCGTCGAGGCACACGACGGGGGTCGAGGCCCCGACGCCGCGCGGGTCGAACCCGATGACGTCGTACGCCTCCTTGACGGGCTCGCCGATGCTGCCTGCCGCGCTCGTGATGTACTCGATGCCCGACCCGCCCGGTCCGCCGGGGTTGGTCAGCAGCGACCCGATCTTCTCGCCCGAGGCGGGCAGCCGCTTGAGCGCGAGCTCGATCTTGCCCTGCGCGGGGTCGTCCCAGCTCAGGGGCGCGATCGCCGTCGCGCACTCGAACCCGCCGCCGCAGTCGTCCCACACGAGGCTCTGCCCGTAGAACTCGGCGAGCTCGGCCGGCACGTCCTCGCCGGTCCCCGTGGACCCCGTCGAGGACGACCCCGTCTCGGCGGGGCTCTGCACCTTGGGCGAGGGGGCGCACGCGCCGAGCAGCAGGGCGACGGCGAGCGTCGCGGCGGACAGCGCTGTGGTGCGGCGGTGGGGCGTCTTCACCCGGCAACGGTAACGGGTCGGGCTGGGCCGGGGACCTCGAACGACGCCCCCGGCCCTGCCCTTTCACGCGAACTTCACGGGCGGCGGTCCCGCGCGCCGCCCCGGGCCACGACCGACCCCGTCACCAGGTCAGGACTGGGCGACCCACGCGGCCTCGCCGACCTGCCCGGCGGCAGCGCGCGGCGTCAGCACGACCGACCCCGCCTCGTCGAGGCGCACGGTCACGTCGGCCGCCTCGTCGACCCCCTCGGGGGCCTTGACGACCGTGGTCCAGGGGCGCAGGTCCATCGTGCAGGGCTTGGTCTCGTCGACCTTCTGGAAGGTCACGACGACGTCGCTCCCGTCCAGGGTCGCGTCGCCCTCGGCGATGTGCGGGCACGTGCTCGACCCGAACGTCACGACGTACAGGTAGCCGTCCTCCGCGGTCCAGGCCGCGCCGGTGCCGCCGGTCGTGGGGGCGTCGATCCCTGCGGGCAGGTCGACGCCGTTGGCGCCCGCCTCGATCGGGAGGTCGGCAGCGTTCAGCGGGGCCTCGGGGGTCTCGTCGGAGGGCGTGCTCTCGTCGGCGGTGCTCTCCTCGGCGCTGGGGGTGTCCGAGGCGTTCCCGCCCGAGTCGGTGTCCGTCCCGCACGCGGTGAGCGCCAGGAGCGCGACGAGCGAGACGGCGGGGGCGAGTCGGCGCAGGGAAGTCATGGGCGGGGTCTCCTTCGGGCTTCGGCACGGGCGCCGCGGTGGCGTGCACCCCTCACTCTCATCATGTCGTGAGGACCGCGATTCTTGCGTGGCGACACGACCGTGCCCGACGACGTCGCGCGCCTCGCCGCGTCGAGTCGCCCGGTCGGCGGCACGGCCAGGCGCACGGTCGCACCCCTGCCCGGGCCGACCCGCGGCAAGGGCGCGCCGCTCAGCGGACGGGCGCGCCGCCGTCGGGCGTGCTGGTGTCCACGACCCCCGCACGGAGCATCTCGACGAACGCCGCGAGCGTGGGCGAGGTGTTGTCGGGCGACCAGGCCGCGCCGATGTCGCGCGACGGCACGGGCTCGTCGAGGCGGACCTCGACGACGTCGTGCACGGGCTGACGGGCCGGTGGTAGGACGCTCACGCCGAGGCCCGCGGCGACGAGGCCGCGCACGGTGTGCAGGTCCTCGCCCTCGAACCCGATGGTCGGACGCACGCCCGCGGCGGCGCACAGCGCATCGACCGTCCCCCGCAGACCGAACCCGTGCTTGAGCGTGATGAACGTCGAGCGGGCGGCCTCGCGCAGCGTGGCGCCGGGGTGCGACGCGAGCTCGTGACCTGCGGGGACGATGAGCACCAGGGGCTCACGGAAGAGCGTGAGGACCTCGCGGCCTGCGGGGGCCGGGACGAGGCGCGACACGAGGGCGATGTCGGCCTCGCCCGCGTCGAGCGCGTCGAGGCACGCGCGACGGGCACCCTGCGTCATGGTGAACCGGACGGCTGGGTGGTCGGCGAGGAAGTCCTTGATGAGGGCCGGGACGACGGACTCGCCGAGCGAGGTCTGGAACGCGACCGACAGGGTGCCGCGCGCGAGCGCCTCCCGCGAACGGACGGCGTCCACGCCCGCGCCGAGCGCCGCGAGCGCCCCGCGCGCGTGCGGCAGGAGAGCGCGCCCTGCGTCGGTGAGCCGGATGCCGCGCCCGTGGCGCTCGACCACGGGCACGCCCAGCACCTCGCCGACGCGCGCGACGGCGCGGGACACCGTCGGTTGCGGGACACGCAGCATCGCGGCCGCGAGCGTGACCTGCTCGACCTCGGCGACCGCGACGAACGCGGGCAGCAGGGGCAGCAGTCGGCGGGTCTCTTCGTCCAGCGCGGCATCCATGCTCAGATCGTATTCCTCGGCAGAGATACATGCATTGGACGCAAGAGTTGGACGCTCCTAGCGTCGAGCCCATGCCCCACGCCCTCGCGCCGGTCACGACCCGTGCGCTCGTCGTCCTGCCCCCCGCCCCGTGGACAGGACACCGACGCAGCTCCCAGGGATACCGCAGGACCGTCGTGGCGCTCGTGTGCGCGGGGCTCGCGACGTTCGCCCAGCTCTACTCGCCGCAGGGCATCCTGCCGATGATCTCCTCCGACCTCCGGATCGCCGCGCCCACGGCCTCGCTCACGGTCTCGGCCGCGACCCTCGGCCTCGCCCTCGCGGTCCTGCCCTGGTCCGTGGTCGCCGACCGCGTCGGCCGCGTCCGCGCCATCCAGGTCGCCCTGGTCACCGCGACGACCATCGGCCTGCTCACCCCGTTCGCACCCACGGTCGAGCTGCTCGTCGCCGGTCGCTTCCTGGAGGGCGCAGCGCTCGGCGGGGTGCCCGCGCTCGCGATCACCCTGCTCCACGAGGAGATCCACTCCGCGCACACCGCGGTCGTCGCGGGGATGTTCGTCGGCGGGGTGTCGATCGGCGGGCTCGCGGGCCGGGTGCTCGCCGCGGGCGTCGCCGAGCTCGCCGGCTGGCGCGTGGGCCTGGCCACGGTGTCGGGGCTGTGCGTGCTCACGACCGTCGCGTTCGTCGTTCTCGCACCGCGGGCGCGGGGCTTCGTGCCGGACCGCGACGGGCTGCGGCACGTCGGATCGCTCGTCCTGACGAACCTGCGCGACCGCGGCCTGCTCGTCCTGTACGCCAACGGTGCCCTCGTCATCGGCGGGTTCGTGACGATCTACAACTACCTCGGGTTCCGCCTCGAGGCACCGCCCTACCTGCTGTCCCCGGCCGTCACGTCGCTCGTGTTCTTCGCCTACCTGGGCGGGACCGTGTCCTCCCGCCTCGCGGGCAGCCTCACCGTCCGGTGGGGACGCCGACGGGTACTGGCCGTCGCGGGCGCCATGATGAGCGCCGGAGCCCTCCTGACGCTCGCCCCTCAGATCCCCCTGATCCTGCTGGGGCTCGTGATCCTCACCGCCTCCTTCTTCGGCGCGCACGCGGTCGCCTCGGGCTGGGTCGGGCACCGGGCGGTCGTAGGCCGCTCGCAGGCGACCTCGCTGTACAACGCCTTCTACTACGCGGCGTCGAGCCTGCTCGGCTGGCTCGGCGGCGTGACCTGGGTGCACGCGGGGTGGCCCGGGGTCGCGATCTTCGTCGCCGCGGTGGCCCTCACGGCGCCGCTGCTCACGCTGGGGTCACGCTCGCTGCGCACACCGGCTACCGGGACGACGCGACGAGCTTCCCGTCCGCGCCCTCGATCGACACCCGGCGGGGCAACGAGCTCTTTGGCGTCGTGAGACGCCCCCTCGACCCGTCGAGACGCCACACCGCGTGGGCGCCCACGACCGAGTACTGCGGCCCGTCCGCCTCGACCCCCGACGGGTGGAGGAACACCAGGTAGCGCTCACCCTCCTCGGGCGTCGGCGCGGCGTTGACGTAGTGGCCGGCGTCCTGGCGGAGCGCGACGACGTCGCCCGCCACGAGCGGTCCACCGTCCGACGTGACGACCCGAAGCTCGGTCACGGCGAAGGGCGCGGTACTGATGTGCTCGGTCCACGTGCGGCCCGTCGGCTCGACGACCGCGACGTCCGTGGCCTCGGCCGCGAGCTCGTCGACCGAGGAGTAGTCCCGGAGCAGGTCGAGCTCCTCTCCCCCGTGGCCGACGAGCGCGGCGTCGGAGGACGTCCACCACCCGACCGCTCCCAGCACCAGGACGGCGAGGACCCCGAGCCGGACCCACGACCCTCGGTCGACCTCGCCCAGGTCCACCGTCCTCACGCGGTCGCCGGGGACGGGGCGTCGATCGCCAGCCTCACCCCCACCGCACCCAGGAGCGTCCCGGTCGCGCGGCGCTGCCAGCGCATCCACGTCGGCCGCGCGCGCAGGAACACCGCGATGCTGCCCGCCGCGAGCACGATCGCGGCGTTGACGAGAAGGCTGACCCCGATCTGCACCCCACCCAGCACGAACCCCTGCGCCATGACGTCCCCGGCGGCCGGGTCGATGAACTGCGGGATGAGCGCGAGGTACATGATCGCGGCCTTCGGGTTGAGCAGGTTCGTCAGCAGCCCCATGCGGAACAGCCGGCCGCGGGAGTCGCGCGGCAGGTCCTGCGCCTCGAAGGGACCACGGCCGCCCGGGCGCAGGGTCCGCCACGCGAGGTACAGCAGGTAGCCGGCGCCCGCGACCTTCAGCGCGACGTACAGCCACGGCACGACCACGAAGACCGCGGCGAGGCCCACGTTCGCCATCGTCATGTAGACGAGGAACCCCACGGCCGTCCCCGCGAGCGAGACCATACCTGCCTGCCACCCCTGGCTGATGCTGCGCGAGACCAGGTAGACCATGTTGGGCCCGGGGGTCAGGACCATCCCGAGGGCGACCGCCGTCATGCCCAGGACCGCTGCCGTACCGACCATGCGTGGCCTCCCTCTCGTCCCGTGCATCCTGCCCGCAGACCGGCGGAGGCACCCAGCGCTCTCGCGACGGTACCCGCTCGCCGTGCACGACCACCACCCGCGAGGCAGGGTGGGACGAGACGGTGCGATGAGTTCCGACGACGCGGAAGGTCTTGGTTCCCATACCGCTGAGACGGCCGGCACCCACGCCGTCCCGCTCACCCGACCGAGAGGCACGACCGTGACCGACATCGAGACCCGCACCCTCGAAGCCCCGGGGGCGACCATCACCTACGACGTCCGCGGGAACCTCGCCGACGCCACCCCCGAGACCCCCGTGCTCCTGATCGTCGGCTCCCCCATGGGCGCCGACGGGTTCGTCACCCTGGCCTCGCACTTCACGGACCGGCCGGTCGTGACGTACGACCCGCGCGGGGTGTCCCGCAGCACCCGCACCGACCCGTCCGCGCCCGTCACGCCCGACCACCACGCGGACGACCTGCACCTCGTGATCGAGGCCCTGGGGGCCGGGCCGGTCGACGTCCTGGCGAGCAGCGGCGGGGCCGTCAACGCCCTCGCGCTCGTCACCCGGCACCCCGAGCAGGTGCGGACCCTCGTGGCGCACGAGCCGCCGTCGGGCCCTGCGCTGCCGGACCGCGACACGGCGCTCGCAGCGGTGCAGGCCGTCTCGCGGTCCTACCAGGACAAGGGGTTCGGCGCGGGCATGGCGCACTTCATCACCCTCACGAGCTGGGAGGGCCCCTTCCCCGCCGACTTCGCCGACCAGCCCGCGCCCGACCCGGGCGCGTTCGGGTTCCCCACCGACGACGACGGGTCGCGCGACGACGCGCTGCTGGGGCAGAACCTCATCAGCTGCACGCACTACGAGCACGACTACGACGCGCTCTCCCGCGTCTCGACCCGGGTCGTCCTGGCGGCCGGTGAGGAGTCGGGCGAGCAGATGGCCGCTCGCGCGGCCCGCGGGGTCGCGAAGAACATCGGTACCGAGGCGGTCGCGTTCCCCAGCGGGCACGGCGGGTTCATGGGGGACGAGTACGGCATGCCCGGCGACCCCGACGGGTTCGCGTCCGCGCTCCGCAAGGTCCTCGAAGGGACGGACGTCCGCTGAACCGCCCGGCCGGTCGGGTCCCCACAGGAC
>NZ_JBHUAD010000177.1:0-8529 GCF_042789955.1 Oerskovia sp. NPDC056781 | reverse complement strand
GGTGCTGTGGACAGGGTGTACGCGGAGAAGGTCAGAGCGCGATGACCGGGGGAAGGTCGGGGACCACGGCGAGGTCGGCCGGGCCGGCCACGACGCCGAAGCCGACCCCGAGCGGGACCTCGCCGACGGGCGGCACCACCGTGAGGACCGGCGGCCCCACAGGCACCTCGGCCCCGAGCTCCCCGGCGTCGGGCGCCCCGGCGTCGGTCAGCCCGACCGGGCCGAGCACGGGCACGATGCGCGGGCTCGCGATCCGGTCGAGCAGGCCGAGCTCGACGCCCGCCCACTCGTGCGCCAGGATCGAGAAGCACACCGAGTCGGCCCGGGTCCCGTCGGGAGCCGTGCGATGACCACGCATGACGCCCTCCTCGTACGCGCCGAGGCGACGCATCGCGGCGAGCGAGCGCGCGTTGCGCGCGTCCACCCGGAACCCCACGCGGTGCACGTCCCACGACTCGAACGCATGTCGGAGCAGCAACCATTTCGAAACCGGGTTGACGAGGCTCCCCCACGTGGAACGGGCGTAGAAGGTCCGCCCGATCTCCACGCGCCTGTCGTCGAGCGACAGGTCACGGAAAGCGGTGCTCCCCACCACGAGACCCGAGCCCGCGTCGACGACGGCGAAGGCCGTCAGCGCGCGGGTGGCGCGGGTGTCCTCGATGAAGTTCACCATCCCGACCTCCCCCTCGGGGAGGGTCGTACTCATGCCTGCCCACATCGACGGATCGACGATCTGGGCCAGCGCACCGGCGTGCGCGACAGCCAGGGGTTCGAGGCGGAACCCGTGGCCTTCAAGGTGGACATCGTGCTGCACAGCGCATATCAGAACACACGCAGGCGTCGCCGCCAAGACCACGGAGCGGTCGTTCGTGAACGACAGGGTGACGGACCGGTGAACGTTGCGCTCCAGGCAGCGTCTCCGCAGGTCAGAGGGCGCTCAGGCGGGGGCCGGTCCGCAGCCCACGGCGGCCGTGATGTTGCCTGCGGCGGCCGTCGCGAACAGGCCCGACAGCCCCGCGACCTGCAAGAGCGGACGCGGGTCGTCGCTCACGACCCAGCAGCCGTCCACGACCTCGTACCGGGCCTTGGCCCCCTCGCTCACCCAGGTGCGCAGCGCGGTGACGAGACGGTCGATCTCCTCGCCCGTCGTGCCGACCCCGATCGACGCCCTGATCGCCCCGGCCGGGAAGCCCAGCCGGGCCAGGAGCGGGTGCGCGCAGAAGCGGCCGTCACGCACGCCGATGCCGTGCTCGGCCGACAGGTAGGCCGCGACGAGCCCCGCGTCGGAGCCGTCGACCGAGAACGTCACGACCCCCACCGGGTCGACGGCGTCGGCCCAGGCCCGCACGACGCGCACGCCGTCGATCGCCTCGAGCCCCGCGACGAGCCGGGCCCGCAGCTCGGTCTCGTGCGCGACGAGCACGCCGGGCTCGAGGGCCGCGAGCGCGTCGCACGCGGAGGCGAGCGCGACCGCGCCGATCACGTTGGGCGACCCGGCCTCGTGCCGTGCCGGGGCGCTCTGCCACGTGGTGCCGTCGAGCGTGACGTTGCGGACCGCGCCACCACCGGCGAGGTAGGGCGTGCCGGTGTCGAGCCAGTCGCGGCGACCGACGAGAGCGCCCGCACCGAACGGCGCGTAGGTCTTGTGCCCCGAGAACGCGACGTAGTCCACGTCGGTCGCGGCGAGCGAGACGCCCCGGTGCGGGACGAGCTGGGCGCCGTCGAGCAGGACGCGCGCGCCGGCGTCGTGCGCCGCGGTCACGACCTCGGCGAGCGGCAGCGACTCGCCCGTGACGTTCGACGCGCCCGTGACCGCGACGAGCGCGTACGGGAAGCGCGACAGCTCGGCGCGCAGCCCGGACAGGGTCTCGGCGACCGTCGCACCGCCGACCAGGACCGTGGCGCCGCCCGTGCGCTGCCAGGGCAGGAGGTTCGCGTGGTGCTCGACGTCGAGGACGAGCACACGCCCTGGCGAGCCGTCGGCCCGGGCCGGGACGCAGCCCGCGAGGAGGTTGAGGGAGTCCGTGGTGTTGCGCGTGACGATCGTGACGTCGTCCTCGCGCGCGCCGACGAACGCGCCGATGGTCTGGCGCGCGGCCTCGTAGAGGGCCGTCGACACCTGGGACAGGTAGCCCGCGCCGCGGTGCACGCTCGCGTACAGCGGCAGGACCTCGGTGACCCGGTCGGCCACGACCTGGAGCGCCGGGGCCGAGGCCGCGACGTCGAGGTTCGCGTACGGGACGCTGCGCCCGTCGACGAGGGGGACCAGGGTGTCGCTGCCCACGACGGGCAGCACGGCACACGAGGTGGGTGCTTCGATGACTGCGTGTGCGCTCATGGCACGTCCTCCGGTGGTCGTCGGAGTTCGCCGTGCCGGCCCCTCCGCGCTTGCCCCCCTCCAGATAGAGAGGGACCTGGTCGTCACCCGGGGCACCCCACCGCGGAGGAGGGTTGCCGGCCAGCAAACCGGGGTTTTGCGCTGGCACTCATGACCTGGTGTCCAGGATGGTCGAGGCGCGCGGAGCGTGTCAACCGGTGGGCACCGCGTCTCGGATCGTGGTCAGGGTGGTCTGTCAGGCGGGCAGGACGGGCGAGGCCGAGGACGCGTCCGCGAGCGCCTGCGCGCGCCGCGCGTCGGCCCGGTACATGGCCGCGTGCTCCCGGAAGTCGGCCCGACCGGTCGCGGTCGCCCGCTCGTCCGTGAACGCCGCGAGCTCGTCGAGCCGCGCGACGACGGTGGTCAGGACCTCGCGGCGCGAGTACGGCATCCCGTACGCGGAGACCAGGGCGTCGAGCCGCGCCATCGGGTCCAGCCGCCCGACGACGTCGCTCCCCTCCGACTCCCCTGCGTCCGCCACGAGGGGCGCGAGCCGGTAGCCGAGGTAGGCCAGGTCCCAGATCCGGGGGCCGGGGCTCGCGGTGTCGAAGTCGATGAGCCCCACGAGGGTTCCGTCGCGGAAGACCATGTTGTACGGGGCGACGTCGTTGTGGCACACGACCTCGGCGGGCTCGTGCGGTGCGGTCTGCCAGACAGGGGCCGGCGGGGCGTCGGGGACGAGGGCGGCGGCGCCTGTGTCGAGGAACCCGACGCTCGCGTCGTGCACGCGCCGCAGCAGCGCGCCCGCATCCCGGAGCACCGCGTCGTCCCAGACCCACGGGGGCAACGGGTAGTTCCCGACGTCACCGGGGAGGAACGACAGCACCTCTCGCCCCTGGTCGTCGGTTCCCAGCGGCTCGGGTACCTCGGTGACGCCCTGTGCTCGCAGGTGCCGCAGGAGCGCCTGGACCGTGGGCGTCCAGGGCCCCGCGGTCCGGCGGACGGTGTCGCCGCTGCGCACGACCGTCGTCGAGTTCCCGCCGGCCAGGGGCTCCTCGGCCTGGTCGGGCGCCGCGAGGTAGAGGGCTTGCGTCGAGGTAGAGCCCCCTGGCCCTCCGTCTCGACGGGATTCCTCTACCTCGTGGTCCGGTGCGGGGAGGTCGCTCATGCGCAGGAACCTAGCCCGACCACCCTGCGAGACACCTGTTCTTTTCCGTGGTCACGGTGGCGTACGATCCGACGCAACCATCCAGAGCGGCTGAGTGACTTGGCACGATGACGCCGCAGCAACCCCCCGGTGACGGGCGAGGGTGCTACCGCCACGACCGATGGAGGATCACCATGAGTGCCCCCGACCGCGCGACCGCTGCCCCGGTCCCCGACGCCCGGCCTGCCGACGGCTACGCCGGGGACATCACGCCCCAGCAGGCGTGGGCCCTGCTCCAGAGCGACCCGAGCGCCGTCCTCGTGGACGTCCGCACCGACGCCGAGTGGCGCTTCGTCGGGGTCCCCGATCTTGCCTCGACGGGCCGCGAACCGGTCCTGACCCAGTGGGTCGACGTCACGGGCCGCCCCAACCCGGCGTTCGTCGCGGAGCTCACCGCGGCCGGGTTGAGCCCTGAGCGTCCGGTCGTCTTCCTGTGCCGCTCGGGAGCCCGCTCGATCGGCGCGGCCAAGGCCGCGACCGCCGCGGGGCTTGGCCCCGCGTACAACGTCCTCGAGGGTTTCGAGGGAGCGCTCGACGGCACCGGCCACCGCGGCTCCGACGGCTGGCGCGCCGCGGGCCTGCCTTGGACGCAGTCGTGAGCGCCGCGACCGGGGACGGCGTGCTCCGCATCCCCGCCGGCATCCCGGGCGGCTCGGGTCGTGGCCCGCTCCCCCGCTCGGTCCGCCCCGACACGCTCGCCGTGCGCGGCGGCCACGCCCGCACCAACTTCGAGGAGACGAGCGAGGCGCTCTTCCTCACGCAGGGCTACGTGTACGGGAGCGCCGCCGAGGCCGAGGCCGCGTTCACAGGCGAGGTCGACCGCTTCATCTACTCGCGCTACGGCAACCCGACGGTGCACACGTTCGAGGAGCGGCTGCGCCTCATCGAGGGCGCCGAGGCCTGCTACGCGACCGCGTCGGGCATGTCCGCGGTCTTCACCTCGCTCGCGGCGCTGGTCGGCGCCGGGTCGCGCATCGTCGCGGCCCGCGCGCTGTTCGGCTCGTCGCTCGTGATCTTCGACGAGATCTTCGCCAAGTGGGGCGTGCGCACCGACTACGTCGACGGCCACGTCCTCTCGCAGTGGGAGGAGGCGCTGTCGACCCCCGCGGACGTCGTCTTCTTCGAGACCCCGTCCAACCCCATGCAGGACGTGATCGACGTGCGCCGGGTGAGCGACCTCGCGCACGCCGCGGGTGCCGTCGTCGTGCTCGACAACGTGTTCGCGACCCCCGTGCTGCAGAAGCCGCTCGAGCTCGGCGCCGACGTCGTCGTGTACTCGGCGACCAAGCACATCGACGGACAGGGGCGCGTGCTGGGCGGCGCGATCCTGGGCTCCGAGGAGTACGTCAAGGGACCGGTCCAGACCTTCATCCGCAACACCGGCCCGTCGCTCAGCGCGTTCAACGCGTGGGTCCTGGTCAAGGGGCTCGAGACCCTCTCGGTGCGCGTCAAGGCGCAGAACGCCTCGGCCCTCCAGGTCGCGACGGCCCTCGAGGAGCTGCCGGGCGTCACGGCCGTGCGCTACCCGTTCCTGGCCTCGCACCCGCAGGTCGAGCTCGCCAAGGCCCAGCAGAGCGGTGGCGGGACGGTCGTGACGTTCAACCTCGACGTGCTGGGCGCCGACGACCCGCGCACCGACCCCGAGCTCCTCAAGAAGCGCACGTTCCAGTTCCTCGACGCCCTGCGGGTCGTGGACATCTCGAACAACCTGGGCGACGCCAAGTCGCTCATCACGCACCCGGCGACCACGACGCACCGCAAGCTGGGTCCGGACGGGCGTGCCGCCGTCGGGATCGCGGAGACGACCGTGCGCCTGTCGATCGGCCTCGAGGACCCGCTCGACCTCATCGAGGACGTCGAGCAGGCGCTCGCCGCACGCTAGCCCCTCACGGGCCACGCGCCGGGTGCGGAGCAGTCGTCCGATCGAGCGATCGACGACAGCTGCTCCGCACCCAGCGGCCGCGCAGGAATACCCCGGCCGTATCCCGGGGTTGCACCAGGCGATGACTACCTCGCCGCGCCTCTCCGTCCTCGACCTCGTCCCCGTCCGCTCGGGACAGTCCTCCGCCCAGGCCATCGCCGCCTCCCTGGACCTCGTGCGCCTCGCCGACCGCCTCGGCTTCACGCGCTACTGGTTCGCCGAGCACCACAACATGCCCGCGGTCGCGGCCTCGGCACCGCCCGTCATGATCTCGGCGGCTGCAGCGGTGACCGAGCGGATCCGCGTCGGGTCGGGCGGCGTCATGCTCCCCAACCACGCACCCCTCGTCGTCGCCGAGCAGTTCGCGGTCCTGGAGGCCATGGCCCCGGGGCGCATCGACCTGGGCATCGGGCGCGCGCCCGGCAGCGACCCCGTCGTCACCGCACTGCTGCGCAGCAGCGGCCCGACGTCCGACGTCGACCGCTTCCCCCAGCACGTCCAGGACATCCGCTCGCTCATGAGCGCCGAGGGCGCCTCGGTCCGCCTCACGACGGGCCAGGTCTACGACGTCCACGCGACCCCGGCCGCCGAGACGGTGCCGACCGTGTGGCTGCTCGGGTCGAGCGACTACTCCGCGCGGCTCGCCGCAGAGCTCGGCCTGCCGTACGTGTTCGCCAACCACTTCTCGGGCGCCGGCATCGACGAGATCCTCGCGCTCTACCGCGACGGCTACCGCCCGTCGGCCGAGCACCCCGCGCCGGAGACGTTCCTGACGGTCAACGTGTCGGTCGCCCCGACGCTCGACGAGGCCCGCGCCCGCGCCCTGCCGCAGGCGCGCATGATGGCCCGCCTGCGCTCGGGGAAGCCGCTGGGCGCCCAGGAGACGGTCGAGGACGCCGCGTCGACGCCGCTCGACGGGCTCACGTCCCAGATGGCCGACGAGATGCTCGACCGCTGGATCGTCGACGAGCCCCAGGCTGCCGCCCGTCGCGTGCGCGAGCTCGCCGCCCGGCACGGCGTCGACGAGGTCATGGTCGTGCCCGTCGCGGCGTCGCGGGCCGACGAGTCGCTCGACGCGACGCCCGGGCGCACGCAGACGCTCGAGCTGCTCGCGGCCGCGCTCGGCGACTGATCCCGTGACCCCACCGAGCGACGACCGCACCAGCCCGCCCGCCGGTGCGGCGCCGTCGGGCGGGCCCGTCCGCGTCACGGACCTGGCCTCGGTGCTGCTCGCCCCCAACCCCGGCCCCATGACGCTCGACGGGACCAGGTCCTACGTCCTGGCCGCACCGGGGGCGCGCTCGCGCGTGGTCGTCGACCCCGGGCCCGACGACGTCGCTCACCTCACCGCCCTGGCCGCCGGCCCGCGCGTCGAGGTCGTCCTGATCACGCACCGTCACGCCGACCACACCGCAGGAGCGGCACGCTTCGCCGCGCTCACGGGCGCGCCCGTCCGTGCCGCGGACCCGGCGCACTGCCACCCGGCTCGTTCCCAGGAGGCGACGCCGTTGCGGGGCGGCGAGACGATCCACGCGGCCGGGCTGCAGATCGAGGTCCTCGCGACTCCCGGGCACACGGGCGACTCGACGAGCTTCCACCTCCCCGGAGACGGGTCGCACGGCAGCGTCCTCACGGGCGACACCGTCCTTGGTCGCGGCACCACGGTCATCGCCGAGCCCGACGGGTCGCTCCGCGACTACCTCACGAGCCTCGACGTGCTCGGGTCGCTCGGCGCCGCGACGGTCCTGCCCGCGCACGGCCCGCACCTGGGCGACCTGTCCGCCGTCGTGCGGACGTACCGCGAGCACAGGGAAGCCAGGCTCGCGCAGGTGCGCACGGCGCTCGGGGACCGAGCGCGCGACTCGGTCACGGAGACGCTCGTCGACGACGTGACCGCCACGGTCTACGGCGACGTCGCTCCCGGCCTGCTTCCCGCGGCACGGCAGAGCGTCCGGGCGCAGCTCCGGTACCTCGCCGAGGGGGCGTAGCCGCGGACGCCGCAGGACGAGTCCGGCCGACGCGCCGGGCCGCGCGGCCGGTGGTTGACTGACCGCGTGACGCCCTCCCGCCCGGACCTGCCCTCCGGCCCCGTCCCCCGCGACCGGCTCGGACCCGGGCCCGGGTGGCGTCTGGCGGCCGGGGCCCTGGTCGGCGTGGCCGTCGGGACCTGGCTCGGTACGCAGGGCTACCCGCGGTTCGCGGTCCTCGCGGGCTGGAGCGTCGCCGCCCTGCTGTTCGTCGTGTGGACCTGGGCCGTCATCGCGCCCATGGACGCCCGGGTGACCGCAAGCCATGCCACGCGTGAGGAACCGTCCCGGCGGGTGGCGCACCTGTTCATCCTGGCGGCGGCGGTCGTGAGTCTCGTCGGGGTCGGGCTCCTGCTGCTCGCCTCTCCCGCCGACAAGAGCGCGCAGGCGCTCACCGCGGTGTTCGCCGTGGGGAGCGTCGCGATCTCGTGGGCCGCCGTCCACACCTTGTTCGGGCTGGCCTACGCGCGGCAGTACTACACGGGCGTCGACGGCGGCATCGACTTCAACCAGGCCGAGCCGCCGCGGTACCTCGACTTCATGTACGTGGCGTTCACGGTCGGGATGAGCTTCGCGATCTCCGACACCAACGTGACGTCGGGCACGATCCGCCGGACGGCGCTGGGCCACGCCCTGCTGTCCTACATGTTCGGGACCGTGATCATCGGCGCCGTCGTCAACCTGGTCGCGGGGCTCTGACCCCGCCGTCTCACCGGTTCCGGCGGGTCAGGAGGCTCGACACGAGCGCGGCGACAGCGGCCACCGCGGTGACGAGGAAGAGTGCGAGGGCGACCCTCAGCGGGGTGTACGCGATGCGCTCGGTCATCTCGCCCGCCGGACCGAACCACCCCCAGTCCGCGACCACGGCCTCGATGCGCGAGCCGATCGCTCCCACCCGGCCCGGCGCCGCGCCGAGCATCCCGGTCACCCACGCGACGCAGTCGATCACATGGGCGCCGAACACGGAGGAACCGGACAAGAGGGTGAGCACCGGACCAGGGTAACGGGTCGGGCGGCCGGGCAGCGGGTGATATCGCGGACGGACGTACCCGCGATG
>NZ_JBHUAD010000176.1:0-8545 GCF_042789955.1 Oerskovia sp. NPDC056781 | reverse complement strand
GCCCCGCACCCCCTGGGGGTGCGGGGCCTCCGTCGGTTCGTCGGTGTCGCGGGCGCTTCCTGCATCTGCCGTACCGGTCATCTCGGCTCTGCCTCCGTCACCCGCGTCGCACCGTCCCCACCGTTCGTGCCGCCCGCCCATGCGGCCCGTCGGACCGCCCTAGAGGGCGCCTGCGCCGTGCTCGCCCGTCCGGACCCGTGCGACGTCGTCGACCGTGATGGTCCACACCTTCCCGTCGCCGATCCGGCCCGTCTGGGCCGCCTTGACGACGACCTCGGTGACGGTCGCCGCGTCCTCGTCGTCCACGAGGACCTCGACGCGGACCTTCGGGACCAGGTCCACGGTGTACTCCGCACCGCGGTAGACCTCGGTGTGGCCCTTCTGCCGGCCGTAGCCGCTGGCCTCGCTGACGGTCATGCCGCGGACCCCTGCGGCCTCGAGCGCCGACTTCACGTCGTCGAGACGGTGCGGCTGGATGATTCCTGTGACGAGCTTCATGCCCTGACCTCCTGGATGACACGACCCTGCGCGATGGTCTCGTATGCGGTCTCTCCGTGCTCTGCCAGGTCGATACCGCCGACCTCGGCCTCCTCGCTGATCCTCCAGCCCATCGTCACCTTGATGACGAACCCGATGACGAACGTGAGCACACCGGAGAAGATCACGGCGGCCAGCGCGATGACGACCTGGATCACCAGCTGGTCGATCCCGCCGCCGTAGAGCAGGCCCGTGTCCGTGCCGAGCAGGCCGATCAGGACCGTGCCGACCAGGCCGCCGACGAGGTGGACCCCGACCACGTCGAGCGAGTCGTCGTAGCCGAAGCGGTACTTGAGGCCGACCGCGAGGGCGCACAGGACGCCCGCGACGACACCCAGGGCGATCGCGCCGATCGGGTTGACGGCCGCGGCCGCCGGCGTGATGGCGACCAGACCCGCGACGACTCCCGAGGCAGCGCCCAGGCTGGTCGCGTGACCGTCACGCAGCCGCTCGGTCAGCAGCCAGGCACCCATCGCCGCGCACGTCGCGACCGTGGTGTTGATCCAGGCCAGGCCGGCGACCTCGTTCGCGGCTCCCGCGGAACCGGCGTTGAAGCCGAACCAGCCGAACCACAGCAGCGCCGCACCGAGCATCACGAACGGGAGGTTGTGCGGACGCATGGGCTCCTTGCCGAAGCCCTTGCGCTTGCCGATGACGAGCGCGAGCACCAGGCCGGCCACACCGGCGTTGATGTGGACGACGGTGCCGCCCGCGAAGTCGATGGGGGCCACGTTGGCGATCCCGTCGGTCACCCCGTAGATCGCGGCGGCGATGCCGTTCTCCCCGGCACCGAGGATGCCTCCGCCCCACACCATGTGGGCGAGCGGGAAGTAGACCAGCGTGACCCAGACGCCCGCGAAGACCAGCCAGGCGCCGAAGCGTGCACGGTCGGCGATCGCACCGCTGATCAGTGCGACCGTGATGATCGCGAAGGTGGCCTGGAACCCTGCCGCCACGAGGGCCGGGACGCCGCTGCCTGCCAGGAGGCTGTTCGCGTCGTCGGTCAGGGGGGCCAGACCGAAGAACTCGGTCGGGTTGCCGAAGATGCCCGCCACGTCGGACCCGAAGGTCATCGAGTAGCCCCACAGGACCCAGATGATCCCGACGACGGCGATCGCGCCGAAGCTCATCATCATCATGTTCAGGACGCTCTTGCCGCGGACCATGCCGCCGTAGAAGAACGCCAGGGCCGGGGTCATCAGCAGCACCAGAGCGGCCGACGTCAGGAGCCAGGCCGTGTTTCCAGTGTCAAGTTCGAATGGCATGCGCTGTCGCCTCTCACCTCGCCAGCCGGGCGGCCGGACAGGTCAAGAGTCGGACAGCGGGGTTTCCCCGCGACGCTCGCGGGGTGACGGAGGTGTAACGGGGAGCACTCGTGTGTAAACGTTGCGTTTCCCGTTCGGTGACGGGGCGTCCCGGGAGCCGCCTGCCCCCGGGACGCGGTCGCCTCGGGCGAGGTCAGTCGCCCAGGAGCCCGTCGACGAACTCCTGCGGGTCGAACGGCGCCAGGTCGTCGGGCCCCTCGCCCAGGCCCACGAGCTTGACCGGCACGCCCAGCTCGCGCTGGACCGCGACCACGATCCCGCCCTTGGCGGTACCGTCGAGCTTGGTCAGCACGATGCCCGTGACCCCGGCGATCTCGCCGAAGACCCGCGCCTGGTTGAGGCCGTTCTGCCCCGTCGTGGCGTCGAGGACCAGGAGCACCTCCGAGAGCGGCGCCTCCTTGGTGATGACGCGCCGGATCTTGCCCAGCTCGTCCATGAGGCCCGCCTTGTTCTGGAGACGGCCGGCGGTGTCGACGAGCACCACGTCGACGCCGTCCGCGCGGCCCGTGCGGACGGCGTCGAACGCGACGGCCGCCGGGTCGGCACCGTCGCGGTCGGAGCGCACCGTGCGCACGCCGACGCGGGCGCCCCAGGTCTCGAGCTGGTCGGCCGCGGCGGCCCGGAACGTGTCGGCCGCGCCGAGCACGACGGTACGGTCCTCCGCGACCAGGACGCGCGCGAGCTTGCCCACGGTCGTCGTCTTGCCCGTGCCGTTGACCCCGACGACGAGCACGACGGCGGGGAGCCGGGTCCCGTCCTCGGCCGTCTGCGGGGCCGTGGCGAGGGAGCGGTCGAGGCTCGGGTCGACGAGCGCGACGAGCTCCTCGCGGAGCAGGTCGCGCACGCTCGCCGGGTCACGGACGCCCAGGACCCGCACGCGGGTGCGGAGCGACTCGATGAGCTCGCCCGCAGGCCCGGCTCCGACGTCGGCGAGGAGAAGCGTCTCCTCGAGCTCGTCCCAGTCGTCCTCGGTCAGGTGGTCGCGCGAGAGCACCGCGAGCAGCTTGGAGCCCAGCGGCGACCCCGACCGGGCCAGGCGACCGCGCAGCCTGGCGAGGCGACCACCGACGGCCTCGGGGACCTCGACGGCGGGCGGGGCCTCGAGGTCCGTCGGGGCTTCTGCCGTGGCCACGGCGCCCCGCTCCGGCACCTGGGCGGGCTCCTCCGTGGAGCCCGTGGTCACGCCCGTGGAGGGCGGCGGGAGGGTCGCGCGCGTCCCGGAGCGACGGCGGAAGCCGACGAGACCGACCGAGACGACGACGAGGACGGCGAGGGTGATCCAGAGCCAGAGGAGATCGTTCACCGTCGAAGTCTCTCAAATCCGCGCCCGACGTGCGGGCGACGAGACCGACTCAGTCCTGGTGGGCCGTCGGCCCCGGCGGCGGGGTCGCAGGGACCGAGCGCACGGCTCCGGTGTGGGGGCGCCGCGCCGTGGCGCCGTGCAGCGTGTGCGCGGCCCGCTCCCGGGCGCGGTGCAGGACGTCGGTGATCTCGTCGGCGTCCATGTACGCGGGGTCGGCGACCTCCGTCGCCGCGAAGAACTCCTCCATGCCCGTGTCGACGGGTGCCGCGGACGCCGCAGCAGCGCGGTCGTCGGCGGACCGGCGGCGCCAGCTCGACAGCCCCGAGCGGAAGTCACGCCAGAATCCGCGGATCCCTACCGGGGGGCCTTGCCGCTCGTTGCGGTCGTCGATGCGCGTGACGACGCTCGCGAACAGGAAGACCACGACGGCCGCCACGAGCGCGATCCCGAGGAACACGAACATCCAGAGCATCCGACAAGTATCACCGGGGCGGCCGGGCGAGCCCTGAACGAGACCGGCGAGTCCGCGGATCGATACAGCATCTTCACACCATGGAACCCGCGGGATCGTGCGGATCGTCGGTCCTGCACCCTCCGGTCAGCGGGAGGGGTGGTGCGCCGCGCCACCCGAGAGGTCCGTCACGCACCGACCTCGTCACGCAGCCGCTGGCTGATGACGGTGGTCACGCCGTCCCCGCGCATCGTGACCCCGTACAGCGCGTCCGCGATCTCCATCGTCCGCTTCTGGTGCGTGATGACGATGAGCTGCGAGTCCTCCTGGAGCTCGCGGAAGATCTCGAGCAGGCGACCCAGGTTCACGTCGTCGAGCGCGGCCTCGACCTCGTCCATGACGTAGAACGGGCTCGGGCGGGCCTTGAAGATCGCGACGAGGAGCGCGACCGCGGTCAGCGAGCGCTCGCCGCCGGACAGCAGCGACAACCGCTTGACCTTCTTGCCCGCCGGGCGGGCCTCGACCTCGATACCGGTCGTGAGCATGTTCTCGGGGTCGGTCAGGACCAGGCGCCCCTCACCCCCCGGGAACATCCGTCCGAACACGTGCACGAACTGCTCCGCGGTGTCGTGGTACGCCTCGGTGAAGACCTGCTCGACGCGCTCGTCGATCTCGCGGACGATCTCCAGCAGGTCCGCCCGGGACTTCTTGAGGTCCGCGAGCTGGGTCGTGAGGAACGTGTGCCGCTCCTCGAGCGCGGCGAACTCCTCGAGCGCGAGCGGGTTGACCTTCCCGAGCTGCCCCAGGGCGCGCTCGGCGGACCGCAGCCGCTTCTCCTGCGCCGCCCGCACGTAAGGTTCGGTCACGGGATCACCGTCCTCGTCCTCACGGACCGTGCCGTCCTCGGCGAGCACGGGGACCGGGCGGTCGGGGCCGAACTCGTCGAGCAGCACCTCCGGGTCCAGCCCGAGCTCGGTGACGCCGCGCTCCTGGAGCTGCTCGATCCGCAGCTGCTGCTGGGTCCGGGCGACCTCGTCGCGGTGCGCCACGTCGGTGAGCTCACGAAGCTGGCCGGCGAACGCGTCGACCTCGGCCCGGCGAGCGGTCACGGCCGCGTCCAGCTCGCCGCGTGCCGCCTCGGCCGCAGCCCGCTCGTCACCTGCCCGTCCGAGCGACCGATCGATCGCCGCCAGCGCCACATCGGCCCCGTCGCGCACGGCCTCCGCACGTCCCGCCTGGCGCACGCGGGCGGCCTCCCGTGCCGCGGCCCGCTCGCGCGCCGCACGCTCGGTCGCGGCGGCCCGGGCCAGCGACTGCGCGCGTCCCGTCAGGGCTCGCGCCCGCTCCTCGCTCGTCCGCAGCGCGAGACGGGCCTCGGTCTCGGCCGCACGGGTCGCCGTCGCGAGGGCGTTCGCCTCGTCGCGCGCGGCGGTGGCCGACGCGACGGACTCCTCGGACTGCTCCGGGGCCGCCTCGGCCTCGTCGTGCCGCACGACCAGCCCCGCGAGCTCGGCCTGCTCGGCGACCAACGTGGCCTGCGCCCGCTCCAGGTTGGTCCGGACGCGAGCCGACTCCGCCGCCGCCGCACGAGCCGTGGCCCCCAGGTGCCCGAGCTGCTCGGCGACGGCGGCCAGCGCGGCGTCGGACTCGTTGAGGCGCTCCAGGGTCGCGTCGTAGCGCTGCTGCGCCTCCTCGGCCTCCTCGAGCGCTCCGACGAGCGCGAACCGGGTCCGCTCACCGCGCGCGATCGCGTCGTCCCGGGCCGCCTGGGCCTCGTCCAGGGCCGCCTGCAGGTGCAGCACGCTCGGCGCGGTCGCCGAGCCGCCCCAGGCGCTGTGCGCCCCGAGCAGGTCCCCGCCCTTGGTCACGGCGGTGACCTGCGGCGACGCGGTGACGAGCGCACGCGCCTGTGCCAGGTCCTCGACGACGACGACGCCGTCGAGCAGGAGCTCGACCGCCGCGGCGACCGAGCGCGCAGGCGTGACGACCCGCACGGCCCACGCGGCGCCGTCGGGCAGGGGGGTGGACTCGCTCACGCCCGACGACGGACGCGTGCCGCCGCCGACCACGAGGCTCGCACGCCCCGCGTCCTCCTGCCGCAGGTGACGCAGCGCGTCGACCGCGGCCTCGAGGCTCTCGACCGCGACGGCGTCCGCGGCCGGACCGAGCGCCGCCGCGATCGCGTCCTCGTACCCCGCGTCGATGCTCAGCAACGCCGCCAACGACCCGAGCGCGGCCACGCCGTCAGCCGACAGCAGCGCGCCCGCACCGTCCTTGCGGACCAGGCTCATCTCGAGCGCCTCGACGCGCGCGCTCCACGTCGCCCGGTCGCGGTCGGCGGTCTGCTCCTCGGCACGGAGCCCGGTGACGACGGCCCCGGTCCGCTCGACGGCGTCGGCCGCCTCCTCGTGCTCGGCGTCCAGCCCCTCCTCGCCCTCCTCGACGCCCACGACCTGCGTCTCGAGGGACGCGAACTCGACGTTCGCCTGGTTCCCGCGCCGCTCGGTCTCCGCGAGGCTCTCCCGCAGACGCCCGATCTCGGCCTCGGTGGCCTCGACGCGGGACCGGCGCGCCGCGACCTGGCCCGCCAGCCGGGCCAGTCCCTCGCGACGGTCCGCCGCGCCGCGCAGCAGCGTCGCGAGCGCCCGCTCCGCCGTCTGCGCCTGCGCCTCGACCGCGGTCCGCTCCGCCACGGCCGACTCGAGCGTCGCCCGGGCGACCGCGACCTCCGACTCGAGCTCCTGCTCTGCGGCGCGGGCCCGGGCCGCCTGCGCGTCGAGGTCGTTCGGGTCCTGGCCCCGCTGGACCGTCTCCGGACGCCCCAGCAGGCGCAGGCGCTCCGCGGCCAGCGTGCGGGTCCCGCCCAGGCGTTCCTTGAGCGACGACAACCGGTACCAGACGTCGCTCGCCTGGGCCAGGGCCGGGGCGGCCTCTGCGGCCTGCGTCTCCAACGACCCCAGCGCCTCCCGGGCAGCGGCGAGCGACCGCTCGACCTCGGCCTGGCGCGCTCGTAGCGCCGACTCGTCCGCGATCTCCTGCTCGAGCGTCGCCGTGAGCTGCGCGAGGTCGTCCGCGAGCAGGCGCGCCCGCGCGTCGCGCAGGTCGCGCTGCACGACCTGCGCCTTGCGCGCGATCTGCGCCTGCCGCCCCAGGGGCCCCAGCTGGCGCCGGATCTCCGCCGTCAGGTCTCCGAGCCGCGTGAGGTTCGCCTGCATCGCGTCGAGCTTGCGCAGCGCCTTCTCCTTGCGCTTGCGGTGCTTGAGGACCCCCGCGGCCTCCTCGATGAAGCCGCGCCGCTCCTCGGGCGTCGCCCGCAGCACCGCGTCGAGCTGCCCCTGCCCGACGATCACGTGCATCTCGCGCCCGATGCCCGAGTCCGAGAGCAGCTCCTGGATGTCCAGCAGCCGGCACGACGACCCGTTGATCGCGTACTCCGAGCCGCCGTTGCGGAACAGCGTCCGGGAGATCGTCACCTCGGAGTAGTCGATCGGCAGCGCGCCGTCCGTGTTGTCGATCGTCAACGACACCTCGGCGCGGCCGAGCGGAGGGCGCCCCGCCGTGCCCGCGAAGATGACGTCCTCCATCTTGCCGCCGCGCAACGACTTGGCGCCCTGCTCGCCCATGACCCACGACAGGGCGTCGACCACGTTCGACTTGCCCGAACCGTTCGGCCCGACGACGCACGTCACCCCGGGCTCGAAGCGCAGGGTCGTCGCCGACGCGAACGACTTGAACCCGCGGAGGGTCAGGGTCTTGAGGTGCACGGGTCAGAGCCTAGTGCGAATCCGCGGGTGAAACGGGGAGGCGGTGGGGATGAGGGCTGGGACGAGGGTGGGGGCGGGTCTTCCATCCGGCCGCTCGTCCCTCGCGACCTCCCGCCAGGCCCGCCACGACCCGCGCCCCCACCCTCGTCCCTCCCCGTGCTCCACGCCGGCGCGGACAGGCGCCCCCGTCCGTCGACGGGGGCGCCTGCAGGCGGTGCGGGTGGTGCTCAGAGGCCGGGGAACCAGAGCGCGATCTCGCGGGCCGCGGACTCCGGGGAGTCCGAGCCGTGGACCAGGTTCTGCTGGACCTTCAGTCCCCAGTCGCGGCCCAGGTCGCCGCGGATGGTGCCGGGGGCGGCTGCCGTCGGGTCGGTCGTGCCGGCCAGCGAGCGGAAGCCCGGGATGACGCCCTGCCCCTCGGCGACGACCGCGAGGATCGGGCCGGAGAGCATGAAGTCGACGAGCGGGGCGAAGAACGGCTTTCCCTCGTGCTCGGCGTAGTGCGCCGCGAGGAGCTCAGGGGTGGCGTCCAGCAGCTGGACGGCGGCCAGGGTGTACCCCTTGGCCTCGACGCGGCGGAGGATCTCTCCCGACAGGCCGCGACGGACGCCGTCGGGCTTGACGAGGACGAGGGTGCGCTCGATGGTCTCGGAGAGCGCGTCGGCGACGACGGGGGCTGCAACATCAGTCATGCGCACGACCCTACCGGCCCTGCTCACATGTTCGGTGCGGTCTCCGGGTGCTCGGCGTCGTACGCGGCGCGCTCGCGGTCGATCCGTCCGCCGAGGCGGAGCGACACGATCCACAGGACGACGAAGATGCCTCCGACCAGGAACATCAGCGGCACCGCGAAGCCGCACGCGATCACGGGGAGCTGCACGACCGAGCCCGCGACGTAGCCGCCCGGCCCGCCGACCATGCGGCTGAGCAGGATCAGCACGACCATGAGCGTCCCGCCCACGATCCAGATCGCCGGGCCCGAGGGCACCTGCATACGGTCCGGCCACGCGTAGGGCACGGTCCGCAGCCCGTACGCGACGAGGGTCGCGAACAGCACGAGGAAGGCCTCGAGCAGCAGCGTCGTCGACGTGAACTGGATCTTCGCGGACTTCTTGGCCTTGATGCGGGGCGGGCCCGCCGCGTCCTCGCCCGAGGGGGCGGAGGA
>NZ_JBHUAD010000175.1:0-8545 GCF_042789955.1 Oerskovia sp. NPDC056781 | reverse complement strand
CGCGCACGCGTTCCTACAGCACGTGCGCCAGGAACTCCCGGGTCCGCTCCTCGCGCGGGTTCGTGAGCACCTCGCGGGGGTCGCCCTGCTCGACGATGACGCCGTCGTCCATGAACACCACGTGGTCGCCGACCTCGCGCGCGAAGCCGATCTCGTGGGTCACGACGATCATCGTCATGCCGCTCTCGGCGAGGTCGCGCATGACCGCGAGGACCTCGCCCACGAGCTCCGGGTCGAGCGCCGACGTCGGCTCGTCGAACAGCATGAGCTCGGGGTCCATCGCGAGCGCCCGCGCGATCGCGACGCGCTGCTGCTGGCCGCCCGAGAGCTGGGCCGGGTAGTGGTCCATGCGGTCCGCGAGGCCGACCCGTCCGAGCAGCTCGACGGCTCGTGCCCTGGCCTGCGCCCGCGACAGCCCGCGGACCTGTACCGGCGCCTCCATGACGTTCTGCAGCGCCGTCATGTGCGGGAACAGGTTGAAGCGCTGGAACACCATGCCGATGCGCGAGCGCTGCTCAGCGATGACCTTGGGGTGCAGGCGGTGCAGCCGCTTCCTGCCGTTCTTGTCGACCTCGCGGTAGCCGATCAGGTCGCCGTCGACGTAGATGCGTCCCGCCGTGAGGTCCTCGAGCTCGTTGATGCAGCGCAGCAGCGTGGACTTGCCCGAGCCCGACGGGCCCAGCACGACGCACACCGAGCCGCGCGGCACCTCGAGGTCCACGCCCTTGAGGACGTGCACGTCGCCGAAGGCCTTGTGCACCCCGGCGATCTCCACCATGGGCGCGACGGACGCGTCGGCGAGCGGCGTCGTCGGGCGGGATGCTCCGAGTGCGTCCGCGGTCACGGGGTCACCTCCAGGAAGGGGTCGGCGTTCGCGGTCGTGCCCGACGCCGCTATCGCCTCCTGCTTGCTCGGCTTCTTCGGGCCCTTGCCCGGCTTGCGACGACGCGACGAACCCGTCGACGTGCCGAACCCGCGCCCGTAGTGCTGCTCGATGAAGTGCTGGCCGACCATGAGGATGCTCGTGATCAGCAGGTACCAGATCGCCGCGACCATGAGCAGCGGGATCGGGAGGAAGATGCGGTTCGCGATCGCGTTGGACGCGAACGTCAGGTCCAGGCTGAACGGCACCGCGAGGACCAGCGACGTGGTCTTGAGCATCGAGATCGTCTCGTTGCCCGTCGGCGGGACGATCACGCGCATGGCCTGCGGCAGGATGATGCGCCGCAGGATCTTGCCGTCCTTCATGCCCAGGGCCTTGGCGGCCTCGGCCTGGCCCGGGTCCACCGACCCGAGACCGGCGCGCACGATCTCCGCGAGGTACGCGGCCTCGTTGAGCGCCAGGCCCAGGATCGCCGCGCGCGCGGCCGTGAAGAGGTCCGCGGTGTCGAACACGAACCACTCGGGCCCGAACGGGATGCCCAGGCTGAGCTTGGGGTACAGCACCGAGATGAGGCCCCAGAACACGAGCTGCGTGTAGATCGGGGTACCGCGGAAGAACCAGATGTAGAACCAGCTCGTCGCGCGCATGACCGGGTTGTCCGAGCGCCGCATGATCGCCAGGATCACCGCGAGCACGACCGCGATGGCCATCGAGGAGAACGTCAGGATCAGGGTCCAGCCCACACCGCGCATGATCTGCACGTCCCGCAGGTAGAGCCAGACGACGTCCCACCGGAACTTCTCGTTCGTGACCAGGCCGTGCACGGCCATGGCCGCGAGGACCAGGAGGACCACGGCCGCCGCCCAGCGTCCCGGCCGCGGCACCGGGACCGCGTGGATGCGGTCCGGTATCCGGTCTGCGGGCTTGGTCGCCGTGCCGTGGCTCGCTGGGCCACCGCTCGGGCGACCGTCGGGAGTCGGGGTGCTGGGCGGCTGGGCCATGGCTACCTCTGTTCTGTCAGGGGATCGGCTCAGGAGACCACGGGGTTGAGCTCGGCCGTGGTCACCGCACCGGAGGTGTTGCCCCAGGTGTCGAGGATGGTCGTGTAGTCGCTGTCGTCCATGAGCTTCTGCACCGCGGCCTGGACGGCCTGCGTGAGCGCGGTGTCGTCCTTGGCGATCGCGATGCCGTGCAGCGAGTCGGCGAAGATGTCGCCGAGCTGCTCGATCTGGCCATCGGTCTGCGTCACGGCGTACGCCACGACCTGCGAGTCCGCGTACATGACGTCGGCCTTGCCGCCGACCAGGTTCGTCGTGACGTCGGCCTGGCTCGCGTAGCGCAGCGGCGTGATGTCCGCCTTGCCCGCGGCCTCGCAGTCCGCCATCAGCCCGTCGAGCGCGTCGTCCTCGACCGTGCCGGTCTGGACGGCGATGCTCAGGCCGCACACGTCGGACGGGTCGACGTCCTTGGGGTTGCCCTTGGCCACGGCGAACGCCTCGCCCGCGCGGAAGTAGCTGACCATGTCGACCGCGGCCGTGCGCTCCGGCGTGATCGTGAAGCCCGAGATGCCGATGTCGTACTTGCTGCCGATCGCCGGGATGATCGACGCGAAGTCGGCGTTGGTGACCTCGACGTCGAGCCCCAGGACGGCACCGATCGCCTTGGCGAGGTCGACGTCGTACCCGACGATGGTCTTGCCGTCGTCACCGATGAACTCGGCCGGGGCGTAGGTCGCGTTCGTGCCGACCGTCAGGGTGCCGGCCTCGACGACGTCGGCCGGGAGCATCGCGGCGATCGTCTCGTCCTTCGCGATGGTCGACGGGTCGAACGCCTCCGCGGACGCGCCGCCCTCGGTGGGCGAGGAACCAGAGCCCGAGGAGGCGTCGGTGCACGCCGTGAGCGCGAGGGTCGCGGCGATGGCGGTGAGGGCGGTGAGGACGGGCAGCCTGCGCATGGGGGGTCTCTCGTTTCGTGGTGGTGATCTCCGGCGCCGGCCTCAGGGGGGTGGGTCGTGCGCCGCGCAACGCGGGCAGCACGGAGCGGCGCCGCACCGTTGCCCTCCCAGTTTCCCGCGCGGGCGCCCGGACTGGCAAAACGGGGGCACGCGACGGTGCCGGTCCCGAGGACGATCAGCCCGCCGGGCGCGGCTGCCCGACCGACCTCGGGACCGGCATCACCGCCGGCGTCAGGAGACCGGCGGGTTGACCACGGCCTCGTCGAGAGCGCCCTCCTCGTTGCCCCACGAGGCCAGGATGTCGGTGAACGTGCCGTCCTCCATGAGGACCGTGAGGGCCGCCTGGATCGCCGCCGCGAGCTCGGTGTCGGCCTTCGCCGTCACGATGCCCTGGGGCGCCGAGTCGAAGACCTCCCCGATCTGCTCGATCTCTCCCTTGGTCTGCTCGACCGCGTACGACACGATGGGCGAGTCCGCGTACATGATGTCGGCCTTGCCGCCCACCAGGTTGACCGTCGCGTCGGCCTGGTTGTCGTAGCGCAGGATCTGGAGCGGCTGCTCACCGTCCTCCTCGCAGGTCGTGCTGATCTCGTCGGCCCCCTCGTCCTCGACCGTGCCCGTCTGGACCGCGACCGTCAGCCCGCAGATGTTCGACGGGTCGACCTTCTTCGGGTTGCCCTTCTGTACCGAGAACGCCTCGCCCGCGTTGAAGTAGCTGACCATGTTGGCCTCGGCCATGCGCTCGGCCGTGATCGTGAACGACGAGATCCCGACGTCGTACTTGGTGCCCAGCGCCGGGATGATGCCCGGGAAGTCCGCCGACTCGACGACGACCTCGAGCCCCAGGACCGCGCCCACGGCCGAGATGATGTCGATGTCGTACCCGACCGGCGTCGACCCGTCGGCCGCGATGAACTCCGCGGGCGCGTACTCGGTGTTCGACGCGACCACGAGCTTGCCGGCGCTCGCGATCTCGGCCGGCAGCAGCGCCGCCGCGGCGTCGTCCTTCTGCACCGACGTGAGGTCGAAGGGGGTCACGGTGGCCGTCTCGCCCGACGCCCCGGCAGACGAGGAGTCGGCAGGCTGCGAGGCGTCCGTGCAGGCCGTGAGGGCCAGGGCCGCCGCGGCCGTGACCGCGACGAGGAGTGGCATCTTGCGCATGAGAGCTCCGATCGGTGGGTACGTCGTGGCGCGTCACTCTAGGGGTGATACGTCTCGCTCGCGTCACGGACGGGTTTCGGTTCGGCACCTTGCTCGCCCCGGACTCCGCTCGCCGACCACCCCGCGAAAAGGAAGCGACCCTCACCAACCACCTGCGCTACTGTCGGCGCGCACCGACACACGGCCGCCACCGAGGGCGTCCGCACGCGACCGGAGGGGAGCCGCCCATGACACGCACACCGACGTGCCGCCGCTGGCGCCCCTCCCCCTGCACACCCCGCCAGGCCACCGCCGGATGACGCGGCACGGGACGTTCGCTCGGCAGGCTCCTCGGAGCCGACCAGCACCGTTCCGGGCCCACCCCGTCCGCATCCCGCAGTCCGTCCCGCAGCCTCCGCACGCCCGCCGCACGGAGTCGCTGCGACCCGCGCACCCACGCGACCCGGCGGACCGCAGCGACACACCTGCACCCCGCCCGACCCACCCGTCGGCGCGCCCGTCCCCGGACGGGAGCGACACCGTCGGGCCGCGCGCCCTCGCAGGCGGGCGCGCCCGCAGACCGACCCGCCCCACCCACCGGAGGTATCGATGACCGACGACCCGCCTGCCCCCGCTCCCGACGGCGCCGCGCGCCTCCCGCGCACGAGCGCGCTCAAGGCCGCGCTTGCCGCCCGGGCCTCGCGCTGGACCGACCTCGCGCAGCTCCTGCCGCAGGCCGGCAAGCCGCTCGTCGCCGCGGCCGCGCTGCTCAACGTCCTCCTGGGGCTGCTGCCGCTCGCGTTCATCGTGCTCATCGGCTACGTCCTGTACCTCGTCCCGTTGGTCGCCGAGAGCACGCACGGGACGGGCGGCCCGCCCGGTGCCCCCGGCTGGTCCGAGCTCTGGACGACCCTCGCCCTCGCAGTCGGCGTATTCGTGGTCCAGCAGGTCCTCGCGCCCTTCCAGACGGGCGTCACCGAGGTCGTCGCGCGCCGCGTCGACGAGCACTGCATCGACCGGCTCATGAGCGCCGCGCTGCACGACGCACCGCTGAACACGCTCGAGAGCCCCGAGGCCCTCGACCTGCTGGCCGACGCCCGCGCGGCCTTCGCCCGCGAGGCCCGCCCGCCGGGCGACGCGGCCGCGGCGCTGCTGTCGCTCCTGTCGCGCTACGTCCAGCTGCTCGGCGCGATCGTGCTGGTGGGCGTCGTCATCTCCCCCCTCGCGGGGGTCGTGATCCTGGCGACCGGGCTCTCGATGCGGTTCGGGGTGCGCGGGACCCTCGGGAAGTTCGCCGACATGTGGGACGCGCTGTCGGGCTCGCGTCGCAAGGTCTTCTACCTGCGGGACCTCGCCACGGGCGCCCGGGCGGCCAAGGAGATCCGCCTGCTGGGCCTGCTCCCCTGGGTGCGAGCCCGCCTGCGTGCCGACACCATGGCCGCTTACGAGCCCGCCTGGGCCGGGAGCCGCAGGCTCCAGTTCTGGCCGATCATCGGTCTCTCGTGCGTGGGCCTCGTGGGTGGCGCGGTCGTCCTCGCGCTCCTCGCCGACGCCGCCGCGTCCGGCAGGCTGAACCTGTTCCAGCTCGGCGTCGCGCTCCAGGCCGTGCTGATCCCCATGCGGTTCGGCGTGTACTTCCCCGAGGCCGACGTGCAGACCCAGTTCGGCCTGCACTCGTTCCACGCGCTGCGGACCTTCGAGCAGCAGATCGCCTCGGCACGCCCGGCACGCCCGGCGGCACCCGTCGCCGTGCGACGCCCCGAGCAGGGCATCCGCTTCGAGGGCGTGCGCTTCCGGTACACGGACGACACCCCGTGGGTGCTCGACGGCCTCGACCTCGAGCTCGGCGCCGGGCGGTCCACCGCGATCGTGGGCCTCAACGGCGCGGGCAAGACCACGCTCGTCAAGCTCCTCGCCGGGCTCTACCACCCCGTCGAGGGACGCATCCTGGTCGACGGCGTCGACCTGCGCGACCTCGACACGCAGGACTGGCAGCGGCAGCTCGCGCTGATCTTCCAGGACTACGTGCGCTACGAGCTCACGGCCGCGGAGAACATCGGCCTGGGTGCGCCCTCGCTGCTCGACGACCGTGACGCCATCACGGCCGCGGCCAGCAGGGCCGGGGCGCTCGACGCCCTGAGCGGACTGCCCGAGGGGCTCGACACCACGCTCTCGCGCCGTTACCCCGGCGGACGCGACCTGTCGGGCGGGCAGTGGCAGCGAGTCGCCCTCGCCCGGGCTCTCCTCGCGATCCAGGGCGGCTCGTCCGTCCTGGTCCTCGACGAGCCGACGGCGCAGCTCGACGTGCGTGCCGAGGCGGAGTTCTTCGACCGCTTCCTCGCGACCACGGAGGACATCACGAGCGTCGTCATCTCGCACCGCTTCTCGACCGTCCGCCACGCGGACCGGATCGCGGTGATCGAGCACGGCCGCGTCGTCGAGTGCGGCGACCACGTCGAGCTCGTCGCGCTCGGAGGCCGATACGCCGACCTGTTCGAGCTCCAGGCCCAACGGTTCCGCGACACCGCGCCCGTGGGTGCGACGCCGTCCACAGAGACCGACGACCCCAGCCGCTCCACCGCAGAGAAGGAGACCGCATCGTGAGGACCATGCTCAGAGCCGCACGCTTCTTCCTCGTCCTGGGCTACCGCACGGACAGGCGCCGCCTGCTCACGGCGGCGGTCCTCATGACCATCGGCTACCTCGCCGGGCCGCTCGTCGGCGTCGCGCTCGGCGCCCTGACCAACGCTGCGCTCGACCAGCAGACGAGCCTCGCGGTCAGCCTGGGCGTGTGCGTCGCGATCCTGTTGATCTTCGAGCTCATGATGGGCCACTTCGCGCACCTGTACTACTTCGAGCTCGCCGACCTGCAGCAGCTCGAGCTGACCGACGAGGTCGCGAGGCTCGCGCACGGCAACCCGCAGATCGACCAGTTCGACCGGCCGCGGTTCGCCGAGCTCCTGACCCTGGTCACCGAGGGGCTGCAGCGGGTGCGGTCCGCGCTCGAGGCGACGCTCCAGCTCAGCGGGCTCCTGCTCCAGGTCACGATCACGACCGTCGTCCTGGCGATGGTCGAGCCGTGGCTGCTGCTGCTGCCGCTCGCCGCGCTGCCGCCCGTGCTCCTCAACGACACGGCGCAGAAGGTGCTCGACTCCGCGCGCGACGCGTCCGCGCACGAGGTCCAGCTCTCGACGCACCTCGTCTCGCTCGCGACCACGGGCAGCTCGGCCAAGGAGGTCCGCCTGTTCGGCGCGCAGGCCCCGATCGTCGCGCGCCAGCGTGCGGCGTGGTCCGCGACGACGGCCCGCGTGTGGTCGGCGCACCGCCGCAGCGCCCTGCTGCGCGCGGCCGGGCAGGCGTGGTTCGCGTGCGCGTACGGCGTCGCGGTGTTCCTGGTCGTGCGCCAGGCCGTCACGGGGTCGGCGAACGTGGGTCAGGTCGTCCTGGTCATCACGCTCGCGGTCCAGGTGAGCGTCCAGGTCTCGGGTGCGCTCGCGCTGCTCGGCACCTTGCAGGGAGTCGGGCGCACGGTGTCGCACGTCGAGGAGCTGCGCGCGGCGGTCGCGCGTCCCGCCTCTGCGGCAGGGCCCGGACAGCCGGTGCCCGACGGCGGCGCGCACCCGGGTGCGTCCGGCGCCCTGGTCGGCGACGACCTGGTGACTGCGTCGTCGGGCACCGTGACAGCGCCCGTGGGTGAGCCTGCGGGCTCGGGCGGCGTGCCGGCGCGCCTCACGCGCGGCGTGCGCTTCGAGGACGTGACCTTCACCTACCCGGACACGGACCGTGTCATCCTCGACGGCGTGAGCCTCGACGTGCCCGCGGGGTCGACCCTCGCGGTCGTGGGCGACAACGGCGCGGGCAAGAGCACGTTCGTCAAGCTCCTGTGCGGGCTGTACCGGCCGACGTCGGGGCGGATCCTCGTCGACGGTGTCGACCTGCGCGACCTCGACGACGCCGAGTGGCAGGCGCGGACCGCGACCCTGTTCCAGGACTTCGCGCGGTTCGAGCTCACGATCCGCGAGAACGTGGGCGTCGGGCGGCTCGAATCGCTCGACGTCGACGAGGACCTGTGGGCCGCGCTCGACCGGGCGCGCGGTCGCAGCATCGTCGAGAAGCAGGCGGGCGGGCTCGACCAGCTCCTGGGGCACGGGTACGGGAACGGCGTCGGGCTGTCGGGCGGCCAGTGGCAGACGCTCGGGCTCGGGCGCACGCTCCTGCGCCGCGAGCCGCTGCTGCTCGTCCTCGACGAGCCCGCCGCGGCGCTCGACGCCGCGGCCGAGCACGCCCTGTTCGAGCGGTTCGTCGCGACGGCCGACGAGGCCGGGCGGTCCGGGGGTGCCATCACGTGCTTCGTCTCGCACCGGTTCTCGACCGTGCGCGACGCGGACCAGATCGTGGTGCTCGACGCCGGGAAGGTCCGGGAGCACGGCGACCACGCGGCCCTCATGGCGCGCGGCGACCTGTACGCGGAGCTGTTCTCCCTCCAGGCGGGCGCTTACGCGTAGGCGGGGGGGGGGGGGGCGGCCCCCCCGGGGGGGGCCCCCCCCACGACCGCGAGCCCCTGCCAC
>NZ_JBHUAD010000174.1:0-8661 GCF_042789955.1 Oerskovia sp. NPDC056781 | reverse complement strand
CTCTCGCACCGGGCCCGTCGACTCACCGCGCCGCAGGCCGAAGGGGGGTGACCGGCGGCGGGGAGGTCTGGAAGACCGTCAGGACGCGGAGGTCGTGACCTCGATGCGCTGCGGCGTCGTGCCGGCGTAGACGCCGGAGACGGTGACGGTCAGGACGCCTGCGTCGTACCGGGCGCTGATGGCGCTCGCGTCGGCAGGCTTGGGCAGGGTCACGACGCGGTGGAACGCGCCGTAGCGGACCTCGCGGACGCGACGGCCCTCGGCCTCCTCGGCCCGCTCGTCCTTGCGCTCGCCGCGCACGACGAGCTTGCGGCCCTCGACCTCGACCGTGACGTCCTGGGACGGGTCGATGCCCGGCAGGTCGAAGCGGGCGACCAGGTCGTCGCCGTCCTGGAAGACGTCGGCGTGGGCCGGGACGCCTGCCACGGGGCGGGCGGTGAGCAGGTCGCGCAGGGCGCGGTCGAACGCGGGGGCGGTGGTCAGGGTGGTGGTCATGGTGACTCCTTCGGTCGGTGCGGAACCTCTGACCGATACAACTTGAGTCGCCTCGGCTCAATTCCAGATCGGCGTTCGCCCTGGACGAACGACCGCGCACCTGGGAGGGCGCGCTGACCGGGCCCCTCCCGGTCGCGACTACTCGCAGCCCACCCCGTCGCCGTCGCGGTCCAGCTTCTTGCTGTAGCCGGGTTCCCCGAGCCGGATCGGCGCCTTGCCGGCTGCCCGGACCGCGTCGCAGTTCGCGTAGGAGACCGCGCCGCCACTGCTCCCCCCGACGATCCCGGCGGGCGCGTCCGGCGTGGGCGCCTTCGGCGTGCTCGACGACGCACCCGAGCGACCCGTGGCCGCGCTTCGCGCCTGGAGGTCTGCCTCGGCCGCAGTGACCGCCCCCTCGCGTCCTTCGACCGCCGTCAGCCGGGCCTGGAGGTCCACCTCGGCCGTCACGGTGGCCGACTCGCGGGTCACGAGCTCGGCCTCCTTCGCGACCACGGCCTCCTCACGAGCCGTGATGTCGGCCTGAGCGGCGCCCAGCTCGTCCTGGGCGGTCGTGAGCGCCGCGCGGTCCTCGTCCAGGGCGGTGCGAGCCTCCGTCGCCTCGCCCAGGGTGGCCTCGGCGGCGGAAAGCCGCGAGGCCGAGGTCCCCGCGCCCATCAGCAGCCCGACGATCAGGAAGGCGAGGCACAGGAAGGCGACGAGAACGATGCGCCGCGTGCGGCCGTCGTGGCGGCCGGCGGCGAACGCTCCACCACCGGCGAGGCTCGCGACCGGCAGCGCCATGGTCTCCTCGGCCGGCTCGATCGTCGCGGGTACCTCGACCCAGAGCGGCCAGTCGGCGGGCTTCGCCGGCCAGCGAGGGTCGGGCGTCCAGCTCGGGTCGGGGGTCCAGCCCTCGGGCGGGGTGGGCCAGCCCGGGGGCGGGTTGAAGCGAACGGTCATGGGATCGGCTCCTCGTCGAGCGGGCACACGCGCGGCGGTGCCGGTGTCGACCGCTGGTCGGTCGACACCCGGAGGCTAGGGGAGCAGAGCCCTCGTGTCAGGATCCTGGAGGGGGTGAAATCCCCCGATGCGGACCATGGCCTGTCAGGCCCCCGGAGCTCCCAGCACCGCGACGAGGAAGTCGCCGTCCTCGGCGAACGGCCGCAGGTCCCACGTCGAGAGCTTGAGCTGGACCTCGAGCCCTGCCTCGGCGGCGTCGGCGAAGAACGCGTCGAACGCGTACCCGCGCCCGGCTCCGAACCCGACGACGGCCCGACCGCCCGGCGCCAGGTGGGCACGGAAGCGGCGCAGGACCTCGACCTCGGTGCCCGGCGCGAGGAAGGTGACGACGTTCCCGGCGCACACGATCACGTCGAACGGCTCGGCGACGCCCGCCGCGGGCAGGTCGAGCTCGGCGATGTCCCCGACGAGCCACGTCGAACCGGGGTGGTCCGTCTCGGCGGCCTCGATGAGCACGGGGTCGACGTCGACCCCCACCACGACGTGCCCGCGCGCCGCGAGCTCGGCGCCGACGCGCCCCGGTCCGCTGCCGGCGTCGAGGACGCGGGCGCCGCGGGGAACCATCGCGTCGACCAGCCGGGCCTCGCCCGCGAGGTCGGCGCCCTGGGCTGCCATGGCGCGGAACCGCTCGACGTACCAGGTCGAGTGGGACGGGTTCACGGCGGTCTTCTGCTCCCAGCGGGTGGGGTTGGCCTTGCTCACCGGTGGCTCCTCGGGGTCGGGCGGGGTTCTGGTCGTGCCGGGGTGCGCTCGGCGACCGGGGGCCGGTCGCCGCACCTTCGACCGTACCCCCACCGGGTACCGGCCTGGTGACCGTCCAGTGCCGACCCGTCCCGGTCTCACCGACCGGACCACCCACCCGCCGACCAGGGGTTTCCCTGCGGTCGAGAACGGGATCGAGGTCGGCATAGGCGGCAGAACGACCTCAACCCCGTTCTCGGCACCCCGGGACTCCCGGTTAGCGGCCGAAGACCTCCAGGACCGGAGTCTCGCCGTCGACGAAACGGACGAACTGCCCCACGGTCGACGGTGAGCGCAGGGCCTGTGCGACGACCAGGGCGACGTTGCCGCGCGACGTCCTGCCCTCGTGCGCGTCGACCGTGATCGTGCCGGTCGCCTCGTCGTTCGTCAGGGTGCCGGGACCCAGGATCGTCCAGTCGAGGTCGGTGCCCCGCAGGTGGTCGTCGGCCGCGAGCTTGGCGTCGGCGTACGGGAAGAAGCTGTCGTCCTTCGCGATGCCGTGGTCCGGCACCGAGCCGATCCACGACACCATGACGTAGCGCGAGACGCCCGCGGCGGCGGCCGCGTCCATCGAACGGATCGCGGCGTCCCGGTCGACGGCGTAGGTCCGGTCGGGGTCCCCGCCTCCGGCCCCGGCGGACCACACCACTGCGTCGTGCCCGCGCAGGGCCTCGGTGATCTCCTCGGTCGTCGCGTTCTCGACGTCGAGCAGCAGCGGCGTGCCGCCGAGCTCCTCGACGAGCGGGAGCTGCGACTCGTGCCGCACGATCCCGCTGACCTCGATCTCGTGGTCGGCGAGGATGGGGACGACCAGGCGGCCCACCTTGCCGTGGGCTCCGATCAGGGCGACGTTCATGGTTCTCCTCGGTGTGTGGTGACGGTGCTCCCTCCACCGTGCACCGCGCGGGCGCTCCCCGCTCGCCGGGGAGGGGTCGGGCTACTCCTCGACCACGGCCACGGTCACCTCGATGTTGCCGCGTGTCGCGTTCGAGTAGGGGCACACCTGGTGCGCCTGCTCGACGAGCTCCTGGGCCACGCCACGCTCGACGCCGGGCAGGCTGGCCTCGAGGTGCACGGCGAGGGTGTAGCCGCCGGCGTCGAGCGGGCCGATCGAGACGCTCGCGCCGATGGCCGAGTCGGCGACCGTGATCTTGCGCTGTCGCGCGACGCCCAGCAGGGCCGAGTGGAAGCAGGCCGAGTAGCCCGCCGCGAAGAGCTGCTCGGGGTTGGAGCCGTCGCCGCTGCCTCCCATCTCCTTGGGCACGGCCACGTCGAGGTCGACCCGACCGTCGGTCGACCGGACGTGACCGTTGCGGCCCTCTCCGGTGGCGAGTGCTTCCGCGGTGTAGAGAACCTTCATCGTGCTACCTCCAGGGTGGGGCGGTCGGGCGAACCCTTCGAACGTATGTCGCTCGGGGCAACAGAGCGCGGTCGGTTCGCGCAGAGCGCAGCGGGCTCGCTCCCCGCCGCCCGGGTGCGGGTACCGTGGAACGGCCGCCATCTCGGCGACCCCCCTCGAGCACGGACAGACCGCACCCCCATGAGCAACGCACCTACGCCGTCGGGCACGCCTGACAGCGCTTCCCCCACCCTGCCCGACGACGCCGCGCACCCCGCAGCACCCGGCACCACCGAGCAGCTCTCCCACGGCCTGCGCACCCGGCACCTGACGATGATGGGCCTGGGGTCCGCGATCGGGGCCGGCCTGTTCCTCGGCAGCGGCGTCGGGATCGCGACCGCGGGACCCGCCGTCCTGGTCTCGTACGCCGTCGCGGGCCTGCTCGTCATCCTGGTCATGCGGATGCTCGCCGAGATGGCGTCGGCCGTGCCCTCGAGCGGGTCCTTCTCGGTGTACGCCGAGACCGCGCTGGGCCGCTGGGCCGGGTTCACCATGGGCTGGCTCTACTGGTTCACGCTCATCATGGTGCTCGGCGCCGAGATCACGGGCGCCTCGCAGATCGTGTCCGGGTGGGTCCCGGGCGTGCCGCAGTGGGTCGTCGCGCTCGTGTTCGTGGCGGCGTTCGCGATCGTGAACCTGTGGGGCGTCAAGCACTTCGGCGAGTTCGAGTTCTGGTTCGCGTTCATCAAGGTCGCCGCGATCGTGGCGTTCCTCGCGATCGGTGTCCTGCTCGTCCTGGGCTGGCTGCCCGGCACCGACCCGGTGGGGACGACCAACATCTTCGGCGACCCGGCCTCGCTCGCGGGCTTCGCACCTCACGGCCTGCCCGGTATCGCGGCGGGGCTGCTCGTCGTGGTCTTCGCGTTCGGCGGGATCGAGATCGTGACGATCGCCGCGGCCGAGGCCCGCGAGCCGCAGAAGGCCATCGTGACCGCGACCCGCTCGATCGTGTGGCGCATCCTCTTCTTCTACGTGGGTGCGGTCGCGATCATGGCGCTCGTCCTGCCGTGGGACGCCCCCGAGCTGCTGAGCGGCCCGTTCGTCGCGGTGCTCGACCTCGCCGGGCTGCCCGGCGCCGCCCGCCTCATGGAGGCCGTCGTGGTCGTCGCGCTCCTGTCGGCGTTCAACGCGAACGTCTACGGCACGTCCCGCATGGCGTTCTCGCTCGCGGGCCGCGGCGACGGCCACCCGGCGTTGACCAAGGTGTCGCCGACGGGCGTCCCGTGGGTCGCGGTGCTGCTGTCGGTGTTCTTCGGCCTCGTGTCCGTGGGGCTCAACTGGCTGCTGCCGGGCGAGGTCCTCGGCATCCTGCTCAACGCCGTGGGCTCGGCGCTGCTCGTCATCTGGGTGTTCATCGCGGTCTCGCAGCTCCGGCTGCGCCCGCGCCTCGAGGCCGCCGCAGGCGGTGCGGACAAGATGACGCTGCGCATGTGGGCCTACCCGGGGCTCACCTGGGCGACGCTCGCGGGCCTCGCCGGGCTGATCGTCCTCATGCTGTTCGACGACGCCGCACGAGTCCAGCTCGTGTCGACCCTGGTGCTCGTGGGCGCCATCGTCGGGATCTACGCGGTGCGGTCCCGGCTGCGGAAGCGGACCGAGCGGGCCGGCGCCGGGTCCTGACCCGTTGACACCCACCCCCTCGCGGGTGTGCGCTGGAATCTCGCGCCAGGGAGCACCGGGAGTCTCGGGGAGAACCCATGTCTCGCATCGCCGGCTGGATCACGCACCGCTACGCCAAGTGGGTCGTCATCGCCTTCTGGGCGGTCGTCCTGGCCCTGACCGCGCCGCTCGCGGGCAGGCTCACGGGCGCGCAGGACAACGACGCCAAGTCGTGGCTCCCGGCGAACGCCGAGTCGACCCAGGTGCTCGACGTCGCGAGCAGCTTCACGTCGCCCAACACGATCCCGGCGGTGCTGGTCTACGTCCGCGAGTCGGGCCTCACGCCCGAGGACCTGGCCAAGGTCTCCCAGGACGTCGCGACGTTCGGTGAGCTCGACACGTTGGACGGGGAGGTCGTCGGGCCGATCCCGTCCGAGGACGGGCAGGCCGCCCAGGTGATCGTGCCGCTCGACCTGGGCAGCGAGGGCTGGAACCTCGCGGCGGACGCCGTCGCGGACCTGCGCGCGACCGCGGAGGACGGCGCGAACGGCATGGAGGTCCACGTGACGGGCCCGGCGGGCGCGGCCGCGGACTCGTCCGAGGCGTTCGAGGGCATCGACTCGACCCTGCTGTACGCGGCCGCGGGCGTCGTGATCGTGATCCTGCTGCTGACCTACCGCAGCCCTACGCTGTGGCTCCTGCCCGTGGTCTCGGCGGGCGTCGCGCTGACGGTGTCGCAGGCCGTGGTCTACGTCCTGGCCGACACCACCGGCCTCACGGTGAACGCGCAGAGCGCGGGCATCCTCACGGTCCTGGTCTTCGGCGCGGGGACGGACTACGCCCTGCTGCTCGTCGCGCGCTACCGGGAAGAGCTCCGTCGCCACGAGGACCGCCACGAGGCCATGTCGCTCGCGCTGCACCGCGCGGGCCCGGCGATCGTCGCGAGCGGCGCGACGGTCGCGATCGGCATGCTGTGCCTGCTGTTCGCGCAGATGAGCTCGACGGCCGGGCTGGGGCCGGTCGCGGCGGTCGGGATCGTGGTCGCGCTGCTCGTCATGCTGACCCTGCTGCCCGCGCTGCTCGTCGCGACGGGCCGGTGGGTCTTCTGGCCGCGCGTGCCGCACCTGGGAGACGACGAACCGACCGAGCACGGCGTCTGGGCGCGGCTCGGGACGCGCATCTCCCACCGGCCCCGGCGCGTGTGGGTCGTGACGTCGATCGTCCTGGCCGTGCTGGGCCTCGGCATCACGCAGCTCGACGCGAACGGGCTCTCGAGCGCCGAGTCGTTCCGCGGGGAGCAGCCGTCGATCGTGGGCGAGCAGGTCCTGAGCGAGCACTTCCCCGCGGGGTCGGGGTCGCCCGTGGTGGTCGTCGCGGACGACTCGTCGCCCACCGCGGTGGCGGCGGTGCACGACGCGTTCGCGGGCACCGAGGGCATCGACGCCTCGACCGTGACCGAGCCCGTGTCCGCGGGCGGCTACGCCTACATGGAGGGCACGCTCACGTCCGAGCCGGACTCCCAGGCGGCCTACGACACGGTCGACCGGGTCCGGGACGCGGTCCACGCGGTCCCGGACGCCGACGCTCAGGTGGGCGGGGCGAGCGCGATCACGCTCGACGTCCAGCGAGCCTCGGCCGCGGACAACATGCTCATCATCCCGATCATCCTGCTGACCGTGCTGGTCATCCTCGCGCTGCTCCTGCGCGCGATCACGGCCCCGCTCATCCTCGTCGCGACGGTCGTGCTGTCGTTCACCGCGGCCCTCGGCGTGAGCGCGCTCGTTTTCACGTACGTGTTCGGGTTCGAGGGCGCCGACACCTCGCTGCCGCTGTTCGTGTTCGTGTTCCTCGTCGCGCTCGGGATCGACTACAACATCTTCCTCATGACCCGTGTGCGCGAGGAGTCGCTGCGCGTCGGGACGCGGCGCGGGGCGCTGATCGGGCTGGCCGCGACGGGTGCGGTCATCACGTCGGCCGGGCTCGTGCTCGCGGGGACCTTCGCGGTGCTGGGCACGCTGCCCGTGGTCGCGTTCGCGGAGATCGGGTTCGCGGTCGCCTTCGGCGTCCTGCTCGACACGCTCGTCGTCCGGTCGGTGCTCGTCACGGCCCTCAACCTCGACGTGGGCCGGCACATGTGGTGGCCGAGCGCCCTGGGCCGCAAGGAGGACGTGCCGGTCGAGGAGGCCCCGGTCGTCCCGACCGGCGCACCGGTCCGCGAGTAGCGTCCTCCCCGGAAGACCCGTGCCCGACGGCGGAGCGCGCCTCCCGGGGGAGCGGCGCCGTCGGGCAGGGGTCAGACCACGTCCTCGCGCTGCAGCCGGCGCAGCGTGATCCAGCCCAGCAGGACCGGGACCCAGCACGAGATCAGCCGGTAGAGCAGGACCGCGGGGAGGGCGATCGTCGACGCGATCCCGAAGCTCACGAGCCCGCCCGTGAGCGCGGCCTCGACCACACCCACGCCGCCCGGGGTCGGGGCGGCCGACGCGAGGGTCTGCCCGACCATGGTCGAGAACGCCGCCGCGATCGGGTCGTTGCCGCCGCCGAGCGCCAGGAGGCAGGCCCACAAGGTCGCGGCCGAGGACAGCGTGGTGCCCATCGCTCCCAGGACCGCGAGGGCGAGCCGGCGCGGGTCCTTCGCGAGTCCGCCGAGCTGACGGAACGCGGGCAGCACGTCGTCGCGCGCGTACGTGCGGACTGCGTGCCGGAACCGCGGGACCGCGAGCACCACGACGCCCGTGACGACGACCGCGACCGCCGCCGCGAGCAGCGCCCACTTCGCCCAGCCCGGCACGTGGTGGTCGATGCTGCGCCCCGCGACGAGCGCCAGCACCGTGAGGAGCACGAGGTGGACCAGTACCTGCACGATGCTCTGGAGCGCGACCGTGCCCGTCGCGAGCGCCGTGCTCATCCCGGACTTCGACAGGTAGCGGACGTTGAGCGCGAGCGACCCGACGCTAGCGGGGGTCGCAGTGCCCGCGAACGCGTTCGCGAGCTGGACGCGGGTGGTCCGCAGGAACGGCAGGTGCCTCGGTGAGCACGCGGCGAGCGAGGCCGCAGCGGCGAAGAACCCTGTCGCGGCGAAGAAGACGGCCAGGAGCGCCCACGCCGGCTGCGCGTCGCGCAGCGCCTCGCCCATGCGCGGGATCTCGCTGATCTCCGGGATGACCACGTACGTGAGCCCGCCGATGAGCACGAACCACACCAGCACACGCAGGGCGTGGCTCCGGGGGGACCGGGCGGGCTTCGGGGCCGGGGCCATGGCCGGGGCCGGGTTGGCCTGCGTCTCGGCGGCCGGGGGCTCGGGGTCGGGTGCGTGCGTGATGACGAGCTCCTTGCCGAGGATGTGCGGGCCGTCCCGTGACCCTACCGACGCGCGGGGCGGGCCGTCCCGTCGAGTGTGCAGTTCGGGTCGTCCCTGGCCGCTGGAG